>CAIYTJ010000497.1 GCA_903929065.1 uncultured Bacteroidales bacterium
GGATTGCAGGGAGGAATTTATCCAAACAATGAGTAAAGCCATAAGTTTGGGAACGTATAATCATTGTGAAATTCTGGCTCCTTTCACCAATCTTTCAAAGCGGGAAATTGCTTTAATCGGAAAAGAAATCGGAGTACCATTTGAAAATACATATTCGTGTTATAATGGTCAGGAAATTCATTGCGGAACCTGCGGAACTTGTACGGAAAGGAAGGAAGGGTTGGCCGGTTTCGACCCTACGGTTTATTTACATTGAAAATAACTCATTTACTTTCGTTTATTTAAATAAATCAACTATTTTTGCAGTCAACGTATAATTATTCGAAAATTAATCAAAATCATTCAACTAAAATGGGAAAAGTATTGATTATCGGCGCCGGAGGCGTAGGAACGGTAGTTGTAAATAAAATTGCTCAAAACACCGATGTGTTTACTGAAATCGTTTTGGCAAGCCGAACTAAATCAAAATGTGATGTAATTGCAGCTGATGTAAAGAAACGTTTTGGCGTGGAAGTGAAAACAGCTCAGGTTGATGCCGACAATGTGCCTGAACTGGTAAAACTTTTGAACGAACATAAACCCGAGTTGCTTATTAATGTGGCACTTCCTTATCAAGATTTGACCATTATGGATGCTTGTTTGGAAGCAGGTGTGAATTACCTGGATACCGCCAATTATGAGCCGAAAGATGAAGCACATTTTGAATACAGCTGGCAATGGGCGTACAAAGAACGTTTCGAAAAAGCCGGATTGACTGCTATTCTAGGTTGCGGTTTTGACCCGGGTGTAACCAGCATTTTCACGGCTTATGCTGCCAAACATCATTTTGATGAAATTAATTATCTGGATATTGTGGATTGCAATGCAGGTGACCATCATAAAGCTTTTGCGACCAACTTTAATCCTGAAATTAATATCCGCGAAGTCACTCAACGTGGTAAATACTGGGAAAATGGCGTCTGGGTTGAAACAGAACCGCATGAAATTCATAGGGCGCTGAATTATCCTGAAGTAGGACCAAAAGAATCGTATGTGATTTACCACGAAGAACTTGAATCGCTGGTAAAAAACTATCCGACTATTCGCCGAGCGCGTTTCTGGATGACTTTCGGTCAGGAATATCTGACGCATTTACGGGTTATTCAGAATATTGGTATGGCTCGTATCGACGAAGTGGAATATAACGGACAAAAAATTGTTCCGATTCAGTTTTTGAAAGCGGTTTTGCCAAATCCGGGTGATTTAGGAGAAAACTACACCGGTCAAACTTCCATCGGATGCCGTATTAAAGGATTGAAAGATGGGAAAGAAACAACTTATTATGTGTATAACAATTGTAGTCACGAAGCGGCATACAAAGAAACAGGTGCTCAGGGCGTAAGTTACACTACCGGTGTACCTGCCATGATTGGTGCTATGATGTTCTTTAAAGGCGAATGGCGCAAAGCCGGCGTTTACAATGTGGAAGAATTCAACCCAGATCCGTTTATGGAACAATTGAACATTCAGGGTTTGCCATGGGTGGAATTACATAATGTTGATTTGGAATTGTAAAATCAGACATGAGATTTTAGACAAAAGAACTAAGACATTTTGATCTAGTGGGGGCACGACTTTTAGTCGTACTCCCACTTTCTTTTAAAATCATTATCTTTGCAAATCAAATCATTTAATCAAAAAAATCATAGTGCAGACAATGGATTACTCAAAAATACCTTCCCCATGTTACGTCCTCGATGAACAGGCTTTTCGCAGCAATCTGGAGTTAATCAAATCGGTAAAAGATCTTGCCGGCGTGGAAATTATCCTCGCTTTTAAAGCATTTGCCATGTGGAGTGTTTTTCCCATTGTAAGGGAATATATTCCGTATTCCACTGCCAGTTCGTTGGCTGAAGCACGATTGGCTTTCGAAGAAATGGGAAGTAAAGCGCATACCTACGGTCCGGCTTATACCGATCGGGAATTTCCTGAAATAATGCGTTGCAGCAGCCATATTACCTTCAACTCGTTGCAACAATTCAACCGTTTTTATCCGCAAACTCAGTTTGAAAACATTTCCTGTGGTTTGAGGATTAATCCTGAATTTTCGGATGTGGAAACCGATTTATATAATCCCTGCGCTCCCGGTTCGCGACTCGGTGTGGTTGCTGATTTACTCGGTGATAAACTTCCGGAAGGAATTGAAGGACTTCATTTTCATACGCTTTGCGAATCGAGTTCGTTCGATTTGGAAAAAACATTGGCAGTTGTGGAAGAAAAGTTCGGAAAATATTTCCAGCAAATCAACTGGTTGAATATGGGTGGTGGCCATTTAATGACTCGCGAAGGTTATGATACCGAACATCTGATTTCATTATTGAAAAATTTTAAGGCAAAATATCCTCAACTTCAATTAATTTTAGAACCCGGAAGTGCTTTTGCATGGCGTACCGGTGTGTTGGTTTCGTCGGTGATTGATATTGTCGAAAATAAAGAAATTAAAACCGCCATGCTCGATGTTTCGTTTGCTTGCCACATGCCCGATTGTCTGGAAATGCCCTATAAACCGGCAATCGTTGGAGCAACTGATGCTGTTTCCGGAAAACCGACTTACCGCATGGGCGGAAACAGTTGTCTTTCAGGTGATTTTATGGGCGACTGGTCTTTTGAAAATGAACTTAAGATTGGCGACCGTGTTATTTTTGAAGATATGATTCATTACACCATGGTGAAAACGACCATGTTTAACGGCGTTTCTCATCCAGGTATTGGTATTTGGACAAAAGAGAACGAATTTAAACAGATTCGTGAATTTGGTTACGAAGATTATAAAAACAGAATGTCCTAATCAAAAAAATAGATGAAATTCCTTGGAAATATTATTTGGCTGGTTTTTGGTGGGATTATAATATCCGTTGAATATTTAATTTCAAGTTTACTTTTAATGGCAACCATTATTGGTATTCCGTTCGGATTGCAAACTTTGAAGTTAGCCATTTTGGCGTTATGGCCATTTGGCACTGAAATTCAGCTTAAACCCGGGAATCCCGGTTGTATTTCAACCTTAATGAATTTGATTTGGATTTTGATAGGTGGAATTTGGATTGCACTCACACATTTGGTTTTTGGCGTTTTATTCGCCATCACCATTATCGGAATACCATTTGCAATTCAACATTTTAAATTGGCTGGACTGGCTCTGACGCCTTTCGGAAGAGAAATAAGATGAAAAAAAGCCACCTTTTTGGTGGCTTTTCTATCAATTAATTGGCAGGAGCTGGTGGTGGAGTCGGAGCATTTTCCGGATGATGATCTTTGTGATTTTCACGTTTTTCTTTCATCTTTTCCATTTTCTGAGCTCTCATGTCCTGAAGTTTTTTGAATTTATCAGGTCCAATGATTTTTGTCAGTTCTTCTTCATTGGCTTTTCTTTCGGCATCAAATTTTGCTTTCATTTCAGCTCTTACTTTTTCGCCCTTTTCCATCTGTTCTTTTCTTTTTGCATCTTGTTTTTCAAAAAGAGCCTGAACTTTTACTTTTTCTTCAGCAGTCAATCCAAGATCTTTTGCCATTTTTTCTGCCCTCATTTCAGGAGACATCATAGGTTTATCACCATGTTTCATTTCATCTTTCTTCCAGTTATGCCCTTGATCAGGTTTCTGATCCTGCGCCATCACTGTGAAACTTAACATAAATACTGTAGCCAAAGCTAGCATTGCATACTTTTTCATACTTCAATTTTTTAAAGTGAATAATTAATTTGTTTTATATGCATCTTTGACTTAATAAACAGATTTGAGTTTAATTGAGCTATATTAAAATTGTATAATTTATAATTTGGAATTATTTTTTTAGCAAAACTTCTTGAATTGCCTGCTTGAAAGTTTCTTTTGGCAATGCACCTTGTGCCATTTGTGGTGCACCTTTCATTGGGCAAAACAACAAGGTTGGAATACTTCTGATTCCAAATGCACCGGCAAGTTCCTGTTCTTCCTCGGTATTTACTTTATAAATATAGATTTGCCCGTCATAATCTTTCGCCAAATCTTCCAATATTGGTGCAATCATTTTACAAGGTCCGCACCACGATGCATAAAAATCAACGATACAGGGTTTATCTCCAACGTATTTCCATTCAGTCGGATTTTTCTCATAATTGGCTACTTTTGCCAAAAATTCTGCTTTGGTTAAATGAATTGTTCCCATTTTCTTTATTTCTTTGTTTTGATTTATATTTTCTTTTTTGTTTTGCGCACAAGCACTAAATGTGCTGAAAAGGATAAAACAGCCAATGATGAATCGTCTCATAGTATTATTATTTTTTAATGTTGTTTTAAAGCGCACAACCCCAAATGGAAGGTTCATCTTTCTCAATTTCATTGATTTGGGTTTTAAATCCCAATGAATCAAGTTTTTTTTCAATTTCTTCGCGTGAGATTTCGTCCGTGTGAGAAACAACAATTTTCCCATCAATTTGATCAATTTCTGCTCCAAAAACGCCTTGCAAAGTTCCAAGACTCTTTAGCGTTTGATTAGTGCAGGTCATGCATTCCGATTTCGAAACTATGAATGTGCTGTACATAAATTTAAATTTAATTCGTTTTTTGTTCTTCCTTTTTAAACATATCAAACAATAAATAGCCCATTAATGCACCATAAAGTATGCTGATATAAGGATTCGATGTAATAGGGCAAGTGCCACTTGCACAACCTACAAAATAGTAATAGAAAAATCCTCCTGTTCCACCGACCAGAATTCCAATGATTTTGAGGAAATGTTTTTTTATAAACGCTTTCATATCGTAAGGGTTAAATGCAATTACAAATTTTGATACAATCAATAATCTGAACTATCTGTTTGTTTTTCAGCGAATAATAACAGTTTTTTCCTTCGCGTCTGCAATTCAGAATTCCCTTTGCTCGCATATCAGTCAAATGATGCGACAGCAACGATTGTTCGCAATTAAGTTTATCTACCAATTCGCTGACATTCATTTCTTCTTTTTCGGCAAGCAGTGAAATTACACACAAACGTGTACCTTGCGAGATTGCCCTTAGCGAATAAGCCGCTTGCTCCATTAATTCAGAATTCGTAATTTTATTCATCACAATAAATTTATGTGCAAATATATGAACATGTATTCATGTGTACAAAATATTTTTAGATTATTTAAGCTAAAGATGAAGAAAAAAGAAATGAAAAATAAAATCGAATAGTTTCCAGCGAATTTTGGTGGAAATTTTTAAAGAATAAAGTATCTTTGTGAGCAAAATTTCAAAAGATGAGTCGTTCGATCACAAAGATATGCATAAATTTTAGTTCGGAATTGGATGAGGCAATAGGAAGTCAACAACCTGAAACAATTTTTGTGCTTACTGATGAAAATACGCAGAAACTTTGTCTGCCTTTGGCTTTGCAATCGAATAAATTGAAAGATTGTCATGTGATTTGCATTCCGAGCGGCGATGAGAATAAGAATATTGATTCGGCTGTTAAAATCTGGCAATATCTGAGTGAAAACGGAGCAACCCGCAAATCGTTGATGATTAATCTGGGAGGCGGTATGA
>CAIYTJ010000498.1 GCA_903929065.1 uncultured Bacteroidales bacterium
CACAAGCGGCAATTTCACATTATTTTTCATTGCCAGTAAAAATAGGAACCCTACCTTAGCCATACTATATCTTTTCGCTTTAATTTGGTATTTCTATTTTGTTTTTTGAAAATAATTATGTATATTTAACCATACCGGTAAGATTAAAACAACCGAGTATATCACATGGAAAATATCACATATTTAGACGTAGTTCTACTGAGTAATTACATACATTTATCAAAATCGACAATTTATAAAATGGTTAGTAATAACAATATCCCATACCTCAAACTTGGAACAAGAACGCTGTTTGTAAAAGACCAGATTGACCAATGGGTATTAAGTGGAGGGAATATGATAGAAAATATACCCCAATTACCTAAATTTTAAATCGAATCAATAATAAAAACCTATCCCAACCTAAATTAAATTTTATCATGCCAACTTTCAATATTGTACTCGATAAAAGAGTAAAGAAAAAAAACGACCAATTCAATCTGGCCATTCGTATGGTGAATGGAAATGATGTAATGTATATGAACATTACCAACATGACCGAAAAACAATATGATCTAATCTTTATCAAAAAAACCAAAGACGAAAATAGTATTCAGTTCCGAGAAACCTGTAACGGTTATATCTCCAAATGTGAACGCCTTTTTTCCGAATTAAAACCATTTGATAAGAAACAATTTCGTCAGTTATTCTTTCAGAAGGATGAATCAAATAGTAATAATAAGGATTCCAATCAAGAAACTAATCAAGTATCCAAACCGTCTGAGTCAATGTTGCTAAGTCAGTTGTTTACAATCTATATATCAAAAAAGGAATTAAAAATTAGAACGAAGACTCATTACAAGATGACAATCACTACGCTCGAAAAGTTCCAACCTTTATTGACAGTTTATGATATCACTCCGGTATTTCTGAAATTGTTTGAGAAAGAAAAACTTGAAAGTGGTTGGTCTCTCGCAACAGTCAATTCACATTACAGGAATCTCAGAAGTGTTTTGAATTATTTTATGAATGAAGATAAAATAATATCTAAACACTACCAATATCCTTTTGCCAAAGGAGGTTACAGTATATCTTCCTATTTTCCACAGAAACTTGTTTTAAAGAACGATGAAATCCAAAAAGTAATATCCTTTTCAAATTTCGATAATAAAGAACAAGAATACGCCAGAGATATTTGGGTCTTTCTTTACCGCTGTAATGGAATAAATTTTGTCGATTTGCTCCGAATGAGATGGACTCAAATTCAGGGAGAGTTCATTATGATTACCCGAAAAAAGACAGAAACTACCCGTAAGAATAATATCAAACCTATAGTAGTTCCGGTGAATGAACAGTTACTTAAATCAATAGACAAAATCGGAAATAAGATTAGTCCTTTTGTATTGGGTGAATTGAAAGATGGGTATAAAGAAAACACCTTAGAAAATAAGAACCATAAGATCAAACAAATAATAAATCGTAATCTGAGTGAAGTTAGTAAAAAATTAAATTTATCGGTACCACTCAAATTAGAAACGGCCAGAGATTCTTACGCTACATCACTTAAACGTGGAGGAAAATCCAAAGACCAAATAGGGGAGATGCTGGGTCATTCAAATTCAATTGTAACCGAACATTATCTCGCCAGCTTAGACTCAGAGAAAACCTTTGAAATTAACGACTGTATTCTTTAGTACAATATTACCTCTTCATCAAAACACGCCAGGTTTTACGCCAGGTTTTAGGAAAACCAGGGAAAACCAGTGACAAACCATTGGTCGTAAATGACTGATAATGAAAACCAGGGAAAACCAGTGGAATGAATACATTAGGACTGTTAATCAGAGGGTCCTTGGTTCAAGTCCAAGAGGGAGAGCAAAACCACTGCAATTGCAGTGGTTTTTTGTTTTTATAATGCTGATATTCAGTTTTTTTCAGCCATAATCAATAATTCTGTAGCGGTTCTTAAATTTCGGGTTGTGGCAGTAAGTTTGAGCTTCTTTTCAAAAAAAGAATTATTGAGTTTGGTAATTCCATAACCTTTTGGGCAATAGAGGTAAATTACTTTTCCCAAACAAATAAATTCGTCCGGAGAAAAATCTAAGCCTGAAATCTTATTCAGTTTATCATTATCAGGAAAGTCTGACAAAAAGGTAAGATGCATAAAAACTGGATCTTTGGCTGAATCTATAACATATGGATTGTTATTCAATGCAATTTTCAATTCGTCCAAAGTCAGCACCAAAACCGGAACCAGCAATCCAAAAGTTTCAAAAATTTTAGTAGAAATAGTAGTTTCCAATAGTTTTGCATCAACCGATACAGTTTGAAAAATCACATTACCACTCTGAATATAACTTTGAATGTCTATATATCCAAGTCCGGCATACATCAGTCTGAGAGCATCCATTTTTAGTCGATTTTTACCACTGACATTGATTCCCCTCAATATTGAAATATAGGTAGTCATTTTTTAATTTTCTTATTTGTTGAAATTTAGTGACGAATAAATCAATTATTATGTTTCATACAAATGTGATTTTATTTGTTATATGAAAAGCAACAATGCAAAAGTAAAAAAGATAATTCAAAATTTGAATTTTTTCTGAATAAACTTCCTTTTGACCTAAAAATGTGCTGTTTATTCGGGATTTTTTACGACCTTTGCAGCCCAAATATACTTACTGTAAAACTGAATGAAAACTAATAATGAAAAATGGCAGGGAAATTCGAAAGGCAAATCGAATACCGGTGCCAGCCGTGATGGTAAACCGTTTGAGAAACGCGATGTGAAATCGATATTGAAAGGCTCACGTGGAGCTGCTAAATTTGGAACAGCAAAACCTGACCGTGAAGAAAAACGCCCGAATGAAAGGCCGGATTTTAAAAACAATGAAAGTAGTCGTCCTGCATTCGGAGAAAAAAGAAAATTCGAATTGAAAGGAGATAAACCTGCTTTCGGCGATCGTAAACCTTACGAGAACCGCGAAGGTGGACGCCCATCTTTCGGACCAAAAAAACCTTGGGAGAATCGTGACAGTAAGCCATCTTACGGCGAAAAGAAGCCCTGGGAAAATCGCGACAGTAAGCCATCTTTTGGTGAAAAGAAACCGTGGGAGAACCGCGAAAGCAAACCTTACGGCGAACGCAAACCTTACGAAAACCGCGAAGGCGGACGTCCATCATTCGGGCCAAAAAAGCCCTGGGAAAATCGTGACAGCAAGCCGGCTTATGGTGAAAAGAAACCATGGGAGGACCGCTACGACAGCAATGGGGAAAAAACATACGGAAGAAGTGTTGATAAATCAAATGACGATGAACCACGTACCGGTAAACTGAGTTTTAAGAAACCTGCAGAAGGTTCAAAACCGGAGTTTATCGAAACACGCTACGATAATAAAAAAGAAGGAGTTCAATTTCGTAAACCTGCCCGCAGAACGGATGATTACGATCCAAACTCAAAATACAGCAATAAAAAACAACTGGAATTCAAGAAAACGGTTGTCGATTTGACAAAACCGATTCGCTTAAATAAATTCTTGGCAAATGCCGGAATCTGTTCACGCCGTGAGGCCGATGAATATATACAAGCCGGAGTAATTTCCGTAAATGGTGAAATTGTTACCGAAATGGGTGTAAAAGTGTTGCTGACTGATAAAATTATGTTCCACGACCAGACAGTTCGCTCGGAACGCAAAGTTTATCTGTTGCTCAACAAGCCGAAAGATTGTGTAACCACTTCGGAAGATACTCACGATCGGTTAACCGTGCTTGATTTGGTAAAAAATGCCTGCAGTGAACGTATTTATCCGGTTGGACGCCTCGATAGAAATACTACCGGCGTTTTGCTTTTGACAAACGATGGAGATTTAGCTTCGAAACTGACTCATCCGAAATACGATAAGAAAAAAATCTATCATGTAACGCTCGACAAACCATTGGAAAAGGCTGATTATGATACAATCATGGCCGGTGTAACCCTTGATGACGGTGTGATTGCAGCCGATGCACTTGAATTTGTAAAAGAAGGCGATTTGAAAAATGTTGGCATTGAAATCCACTCCGGACAAAACCGTGTGGTGCGTCGTATTTTTGAAAAACTCGGATATAAAATCATTCGTCTGGACAGAGTTTTCTTTGCCGGTTTGACCAAAAAGAACCTGCCTCGAGGAAAATACCGCTTCCTGAGCGAACGCGAGATCAGCATGCTCAAAATGGGTGCCCACGAATAACTCAAAATAATATATACAGAAAACAAGAAAACTCCTTTGCATGAATTTGTAAAGGAGTTTTTTTATTCGTAAAACATTCTATTTTAAATTGTTGTTATTAATATGACTAACTCAAAGGTTTAATGAAAAAAATAATAATTGCCGGAGGAACCGGATTTATAGGAAGTTATATTTCCAAGCGATTTTTGGAAAGCTGTTATGATGTGCAGATTGTTTCCCGAAATCATGCTGATATTAAATGGGATATAAATGAACTTTCGGAAGCAATGAATGGAGCAGAAATGGTTATTAATCTGGCCGGAAAATCAATTAACTGCCGTCATACTGAGTCAAACAGGAAAGCAATTATCAATTCGAGAGTGAATTCAACAACTTTAATTGGAAATGCAATTTCAGCTTGTGATAATCCTCCTAAACTATGGGTAAATGCCAGTGCAACCGGGATTTACCGTTCGTCTCACAAACATCCAATGACCGAAGATGAAACTGATTTAGGGAATGACTTTTTGGCTAAAGTGGTAACCATGTGGGAGAAAGCTATGGATGATTTTAAGTTGCCTGTTACAAGGCAAATCGCCTTGCGAACTTCGGTTGTATTAGGTTATAAGGGCGGTGCTTTAAAACCATTAGTTTTACTAAGCAGTTTTGGGTTAGGAGGTAAGCAGGCCAACGGAAAACAAATGGTCAGTTGGATTCATTTGGAAGATTATTTTAGAATCCTGGTTTTTATACTGAAAAATGAAAAGATTGAAGGAATAATCAATTGTACTGCGCCCGAACCGGTTTCAAATGCTCAATTTATGAAGAATATCCGATTGGCAAACCATGTTGCTTTTGGAATTCCGGCACCGGCATTTGCCATCAAACTTGGTTCTTTAATCATTGGAACAGAACCCGAACTAATCCTGAATAGTTCGTATGTTGTTCCTAAAAGACTTATCGATGCAGGGTTTAAATTCAATTTCCCGTACATAGATTCTGCCCTGAACGATTTGCTTAATTAGACCAGAATTATTTATAAACAAAAGGTTCACAAAAAGAAGTTTTATTCTTTTGTGAACCTTTTGTTTGTGTATTTTGCTTAGTCGCGTCTGAATCCGCCACCGCCTCCGTCGCCATGA
>CAIYTJ010000499.1 GCA_903929065.1 uncultured Bacteroidales bacterium
CTAATTTTGAAGTTACAAAAACAACAGATCCCAGGTAAACTTCCTCCTGTTCGTTGCACTGATTCTGAACCAGACTTTCAGATGTAAAATCGTTTAGGTATTCAATGTTCCAATTGTAAATATCAATATTATCATCCTGAATAAACCTATAATCCTTATATCGTTTATCGACATAATTCAACACCATATCATTGAACGTTTTAAATTTTGGATCGCCAATTTTATTCGTAGTTCCACATGTCAGTTTGATAATTTTGAATGATTCCTGATTTATCATCGGAGAATCAGTAATGATTTTATCCAACATTAAATCAGAACTTTCAAATAAATCATTCCAAAATACCAGTTTTACATCTACATTATTATCAGCTAAAAAGAATTCACATCCGTATTTATATCTAATGCCATTCAAAAATTCATTGATTGTTTTGGTTGGTACCAGTTGTCCGTAATTAATAAAACCCGGCATCAATGCATCAGCTGTATTATTCAGTTCAACTTCGCGCTGGAAATCGGGATATTTAGTCAGATAATCTTCGTTAAGCACATATCCAAATGAACTGAAAAGTGTACGAAGCACATAACTTTTTTTCAGAAATGGTGTTACTTCATAACCAACCGGAATACTCACATTTGCTCCATCAATAACAAAAGTACGTGCTACTTTTCCAGCCAGTTCGTAATCATCTATATTATGTCTGTAACTTACTTTTGAACGCAATTGGTTTAAAAATCCATTCCGGCCATCGGTACCAATTTCATAACATACCGGAAAAACGTCAAAATCATCCGTGTGAGTTCCAAACATGATACCATTCATATAATCGACCCATGCAGCTACGCGTAGTTCACGTGTAGCCAGTGATGCAAAGTCATCACGAATGATCGATCCGAAAACCGTTTGCATGGTGACATCTTTCATTTGGTTGTAAAACTGCGCTTCGTCAAACAGAAAAGTAGCATTAATATAACCTGCACCATAAGCCGTAGGAAGTTTACCACCGGTAATTTGCAGTGTAGCCAGACGCTGGTAAATACCGGCCTGAATAATAACTTCGCGTTTTTGTTTTAGTTTACCGGCACGATCGAATCGGGTAGGATGCTCCAGCGTTTCGGAGTTCCACGCGGTCCATGGAAAAACCACCGGAAGCGAAACCGTTCCCTGCGTACTTAAAAACGGATTAGATTTATCAATGGAAATTTTAAAGCCTGCCGGCAGATGAAAATCACGCCCGGTTTGTTTATCAATAATTCGTATCATTTTTCACTAATTTTCATAATTTTATAAATCTAATTCCTTAGTAAATGTCCCCTTTTTTTAAAGGGGACGAGCGCGAAGCGCGGAGGGGTTTATCTGGATCCAAGTTTATATGATTCGTCTACTTTATTAGCTACATATTTGAATTCGTGATAATTGATAGCCAATTCTTTTTTATTAAATGCATCAATTACTTTCACCAATTCTGCATTGATGGCATTGCTAACTGCTAACTGATTACTGTTACCTGACCCTGTATAACCACCATCGGCGAACCCACCACCAAAATCACCGGGCAATGGATTTGATGAACTGCGACGCTGTTTTACGGCTTCAATCCTGCGAACATACTGAGCGGTAATAGGATTTCGCATTTCTTCCTGAGCCACCACATATTCCCGGCGGTGAGCATAACCGGCCACTTCGTATTTTCCACCGTCACCGGTATATCCACCATCGGCATAACCATTGACTTGTACGGAACCGGTGGGGGTTGGAGTTGGAGCAGATACAGATGATGAATTATCAGAAGAAGATGTTGGATTCTCACTTGGAATTGGTGCTGCTAAAACTGCAGCTAATTGTAAGGCACCTGAAACTCCGGCTAAAACTGCCAACGGAATTCCAAGAACCGGACCTAATCCAATTGGTGGAGGAGCTAATGCTCCAATTACTGCTGCAGATGTACTAATTATAACTGAAAGTGCACCTAATATCTTTGCCTGAAC
>CAIYTJ010000500.1 GCA_903929065.1 uncultured Bacteroidales bacterium
ACTACGAGCCGTCTAGAACGGTGCTGGTCAACTTTCTTTTCTGGTAAAATGTTTTTGTCGCTACCTAAGTCATGGAGAATCTTGACAGATATACATTTCCTAAAGACGGGCCCGTTATCCAACTCCTCCTTTTAGTCGGTCCTATATTTAAAGCAGGAGCGCTTTACCTGCTACTGACAAAATGGTGGGTCCACCGGGACTCTAACCCGGACCGAGCTCCTTAAAAGGGAGAGATGCTAAACGTTACATTATAGACCCAAAATGGCTGGGGCTGAAGAAGTCGAATCTCCAATATCTCGAGTCAGAGTCGAGCACATTACCAATTATGCTAAGCCCCAAAGAAAATGGCACTTTCTCTCAAGTTGTCACTCTCCAAGGTCAGAGATTTCACCTCCCCTTAGTGTCGTTTTAAGTTAACGTTAATTGGCTGGAGCGGGCTGACTCGAACAGCCGTCTTTCGGGTCAAAGCCGAAGATAATAACCGTTATATGACGCTCCAAAAATGGTCCACCGGGAGGGACTCAAACCCCCAAACCGTACGCCTATAAAGCATCTGCTCTATCATTAAGCTACCGGTGGATAAAAATGGCTGGTACGGTTCGGGTCGAACGAACAACGGGACTCTCATCCTCCTCATTAACAGTGAGGTGCCTGCTACCAATTCGGCTACATACCAATAAAAATATTTACAAAAATGGTTCCCCAAGAAGGATTCGAACCTTCACCAACACAGGGTAACAACCTGCTGGCCTACCAGTTGGCCTATCGGGGAGTGAATTTGACGCTCTAGGTTGCAAAATGCATCCCGAACATCACCCACTTTCATCACCTACTTCGAAGACTTAACAGTGATCACGCTTCAGTGATATTGCTAGCAAAAAATGGCCAGCACGTATTGAATTGAACAATATCGACAAGGGATTTGGAGTTCCTTCGGCTACCTTAGCCTCGTGCTGATTTAGTTCGATACTCTAACTCGAACTATAAATAATTAATATGCATTACCTAATATACAAGATTACTAATACAGTGAATAATAAAATTTACATCGGAAAACATAAGACAGACAACAAAAATGATGAATACTTTGGTTCTGGCACCTTACTTAAACGTGCCATAGAAAAGTATGGTATTGATAAGTTTGTCAAAGAAATTCTTTTTGAATATGATTCAGAAGAAAAAATGAATGATATGGAATCTCAAATTGTAAATGAAGAATTTATTGCTCGACTAGACACATATAACATTAAACTTGGTGGTCAAGGTGGGTTTGATTATGTAAATACGTTACCCAAAACTATTACACAGATTAAATCATCTAAAATTAATCTAAAACTTGCAAGTATTGAACGTAATAGATTAATGAAAGATACTAGTTCTGAATGGTATAAGGAATATAATCAAAAACGTTCTAATGCATTAAAACATTATTATAAAAATAACCCTGGTACCTTTACTGGCAAATTACATACACTTGAGTCTAAGAAAAAAATAGGTGAAAAGAATAAACAGCTTGTTGGTAATCGTAACTCACAGTTTGGTACTTGCTGGGTGACTAAAGAATTAGAGAACAAAAAGATTAAAGTGTGTGATATCGATTACTATCGATTACAAGGTTGGGTTAAAGGTAGAAGACTTAAGATGGTGGTCTCGGGGAGACTCGAACTCCCAAAAGAACGGGTTCTAAATCCGTAAGCTGTGCCAATTCGCTATATCTCACGAAACCAAAAATTAATTTTGAATAGATCAGTACGTTACGCTGACTCCACTTATTCGCACGTGCTCATGGTTCAAATATGCAACTCTCACCACGGCCGATGAGGTTGTTTGGGCATAGTCGTTCCGTGCTTTATCATCTATGTATCCCTCTGCATACTCTGGTGTCTACGATCTCCACCACCGCTATTCAAAAAATGGTCGGCTCGGAGGGATTTCAACCCTCGATCTCTTGTTCCCAAAACAAGCGCGTTAAGCAGACTACGCTACAAGCCGTCTAAATTGGTCTCCTCGAAGCGTTCGACCGCTCAATCCCTTACGGGCATTTCTTTTTAAGAGAAATATGTATACTTTCCATCACGAGGAGGTAAAAATGGTCCCGAGAGCGGCTTTCGAGACCGCGACACCGCGCTCTTCAGGCGCGTGCTCTACCATCTGAGCTACCAGGGGATATATTGAGTTTCTCTGACTAATCAACCATGCTAAACTCTAACGCATGGCTATATCGTTTCAACTCTCCGATTGTCAAGCCTCTGGATCAACGACGGCTTTCTCTAAATTAACTATCTATAAAAGAAAAGTAATACGTAATCTTTCTCTGTCACTGAATCTTCAAAGTACTTCTCAAACCATAACTTCTTTTGTATTATCTTCTTATATAGTGAAATTCTTTTTGTTTCTTCTTTATGCACTCTTGTTACTATACATTGAATGTTGGCGAGTTTAGTAGAAAGCGCATCCCACCCCGTCTCTTCAATTGCTTTAAATAGTTCATATGAATCTTGTTTAACTTGATTTGTTATCTCTACGTTGCCCCTTTCATCAGTAAAAATTATAATGCATATTTCATTATTATCAGGAATATCCATCTTAGAGTAAAACTCAGCAATCACTGGGCTATTCTTCATCTGGGCTACAACTTTACTCTTTTCAAACCACTCATTAGCCTTCTCTTTAGTGTAGAATGTATATAAAGCGTTAAATCTTTTACCTGATTTGGTAATCACTTCATAAGAGATGTGATCTGGGGTTCTCTCAACTACCTCCCAACTCTCTAACAATATACACCAGCGTTTATGAACTTCGTACTGCTCAAAAAACAATTCCCAATTCATATCATCTTCCTTTTTATTCAGGAAGTCTAAACTTGATACATATCTTTCATAAATTGGGTCATTATAAAACATATCTTATTATATTTATGTTCCGAAAATTGTGCTGGAAAATCACCAGCTGCTGGATGGCCTTCCCAGCTATAAAGTAGCCCTCTTATTGTGACTATATTTCATTCACGACACTACTTGC
>CAIYTJ010000501.1 GCA_903929065.1 uncultured Bacteroidales bacterium
AATTTATAGAGTAAAAAGAAAAAATTCACTTCCATGTCGATTAAAATTCTAAATTATAAAAAATGAGACTACAAGAATATCCATTCAAATTTTATATTTTGTTGGTCTTAATAATATGCATCAAATTCAATTATTTGCAAGCAACAACGCCTTACGTTTCAAAAGTATGGGTTGGTGACCAAGGGGGTGGAACATATAAAAATCCGATTATCAATGCCGATTATTCCGATCCTGATGTAATTCGGGTGGGAAAAGATTATTACATGATAGCCTCGAGTTTTAATTGTGTTCCGGGTATTCCGATTTTGCACTCTAAAGATATGGTGAATTGGCAGTTGGTAAATCATGCTCTTAAAAAACTTTTCCCCGAAGATTTATTTTCTACTCCTCAACATGGGAAAGGCGTATTTGCACCATGTATCAGGTTTCACAAAGGAGAATTTTTTATTTTTTGGCCTGATCCGGATTCCGGTATTTATATGACCAAAACAAAAGACCCTCTTGGTGAATGGTCGCAGTCTTTACTTGTAAAACCCGGCAAAGGTTTGATTGACCCTACCCCACTTTGGGATGATAACGGTAAAGTTTATCTGGCTCATGCGTGGGCGAAAAGTCGTGCCGGATTAAATAGTGTAATAACCGTCAATGAAATGAATGCCGCAGCCAATCAGATAATTGGTGCCGATGTGTTGGTTTATGATGGATTGACAAAAGGTGATATTATCATTGAAGGTCCAAAATTTCACAAAAGAAATGGCTATTATTATATTTTTGCTCCGGCAGGAAGTGTAGAAACAGGCTGGCAAGTCGTTCTACGGTCTAAAAATATTTATGGGCCTTATGAGAACAAAATCGTTATGACTCAGGGAAAAACCAATATCAATGGGCCTCATCAGGGAGCTTGGGTTGAAACACCCAAAGGGGAATCGTGGTTTTTTCATTTTCAGGACAAAGGTATTTATGGTCGTGTTTTCTTTCTTGAACCTATGAAATGGGTGAATGATTGGCCGGTTATTGGAGTTGATTCAGCCAATACTGGTTGTGGCGAACCTGTCCACGTATTTACAAAGCCTAATGTTGGAAAAACGTATCCAATAGAAACCGTGATAGAAAGTGATGAGTTCAACGATGATAAAATTGGTTTGCAATGGCAATGGCCCTGTAATCCAAAACATTTTTGGGCACAGCCATCTAAAATGGGTTTTATACGTCTGACTTCTGAGTTTTTACCGCATGACTTTGTCAACTTTTGGAGTGTTCCAAATTTAATGCTTCAAAAAGCACCATCGGATGAATTTACAGCCACTACAAAACTCATATTCAGTCCCGAAGTTGTTGGCGAAAAAACAGGGTTTATAGTAATGGGAAGAGATTATTCTACACTTTCGATTATCAAGACCGAAACAGGTTTTGCTTTGCAACATGTTATTTGTATCGATGTAGAAAAACAGAATCCGGAAAAAATAATTTCACAGGTTGAAGTTCCAAAAAATGAGATTTATCTCCGGGTGCAAATGAGATGCAAAGGAATATGTACTTTTAGTTACAGTATCGATGGTAAGGAATATAATTCTTTAAACGAAAAATTCACTGCCCGCCAGGGTAAATGGATAGGCGTCAAAGTCGGATTATTTAGTATAAATCCCATGCAGAGTGGACTGAGAGGTCATGCCGATGTGGATTGGTTCAGGGTTGATAAATAGAAATGAAAAAGGTAATTTAATTTAACAAAATGAAAAAGTTTTTAATTCTACTGGTTTTAATTTTGGCAGGAATAAATCTTTCAGCTCAAAACCAATCAGCTTCCCAGAAAAATTCCCTCAAAGACGTAGTTGCAGGTGTTGAAGTTCTTGAAGTAAAAGAAGGAGAAAGTTCCAAAGAACTTGAATTATCTGCCAAGGATATGCAATGGTGGCATGATGCCAAATTTGGCTTGTTTATTCATTGGGGACTTTATTCTATTGTGGGTAAAGGTGAATGGAATATGTTTACAAGCAGAGTTGATATAAGAGAGTATAAAAAGCTAGCCGATCAGTTTACTGCAGAGAAATTCAATGCAAAAGTCTGGGCGCAATGTGCCAAAGATGCCGGTATGAAATACATGGTGCTGACAGCACGCCACCACGATGGCTTCTCACTTTGGGATAGTCCGGGCAGTTTTGATCATTTCACAAGCATGAATAGTGCTGCCAAAAAAGATATTGTGGCAGAATATACACAAGCTTGCCATGAAGCCGGTTTAAGGGTAGGACTTTATTACTCGCCTCTTGATTGGCGTTTTCCGGGTTTCTTCTTTCCCGAGATGTATCGCGAAAACGCAGAACAACTGAGAGATCAAACATATGCACAAGTTGCAGAATTGATGAAAAACTACGGAAAAATTGATGTTTTGTGGTATGATGGCGGTGGGGATGCATGGCTCGGACTTGGAGGTTTAAAATATGGCATGGGTGGAGTTGGCTGGAGTCGCAGACCTAGTAATGAAAAATATACAGGAAAGCCCCTTTATGAACCACTGAAACTCAATGCTATGGTTCGAAAATATCAACCTAAAGTGGTAATAAACAACAGATCTGGCTTCAAGGGTGATTTTAAATCGCGTGAAATGGAAATAGGAGATTTTGATAATACCAATGCCTGGGAAAAATGTGGAACAATGGGTATAGGTTGGGGTTATTTAGCCGGCAAGACAGAACCATATTCCTTAAACAAACTGCTGTCACAACTCTCCAATATTGTTTGTCGTGGTGGTAATTTCCTTTTAAATGTCGGACCACGTCCCGATGGGCAAATAGAACCAGTTCAAGTGGCACGTTTAAAGGAAATGGGTGATTGGTTAAAGAAATACGGAGAGTGTATTTATGGCACACAAGGTGGTCCGGTATTACCAACAAAATTTTATGGTGCAACTACCACTTCGAAAGCCATATATATTCACGTTTGGGAGTGGCCTGCAGATCATAAAATAACAATTAGCGGATTAAGCGGAATAAAATCCGGCAAAGCACTTACCGACGATAATGTATCGGTTGCTGTAGCCGAAGATACTGTTGAAATTAGTTGTTTTGAGATTAAAAAAGATAATCCATTGACAATTATAAAATTACAATTATAGGACGGTCTAAAAGACCTTCTCATTTAAAATGTTTTGTTCCCTGAAGGAAAAACAAAACATAAAAGATATACTTACACATTATGATAAATAGATTTAAAGTTCTTATTGTTGTTGTTATTACAACCGTGACTCTTTTTGCGTCAGATCCGTCTCCAATATTAAAAACCGGGTTTAAAAAAGATTTTCT
>CAIYTJ010000502.1 GCA_903929065.1 uncultured Bacteroidales bacterium
CCTGATTACCGGAATAGAAAATTATACCAAGACAAGAGATACAACAGATACAACCAGTGCCGTACTCTTTGAAAAACAACAAAAAGAACTGATTGAATCATTTGATATAGAAACTGAAAATCTTCTGGAAGTTTGCCGGAGTATGATTTCGCTTAATTCGAAAGCAAAAAAGGAAGTAACAGAAATATAATCATGGAAAAGAAAGATAAAAAAGCACCGGAACATTTCAAAATCACTGATGGAAGCAAGTTTTCGCTGGCTGATTATCCGACAGAAGTCAGAAAAAAAGACATTGAGAAAGAGGAAGGTGAGCAGTTAATCCAAAAGGATATTGAAGAACTATCCGCCTTGCAGGATGTGTTGTATGCCGAAAACCGTCATGCAGTTTTAATCGTCATTCAGGCCATGGATGCCGCCGGAAAAGATGGAACCATAAAACACATCATGTCGGGCGTGAATCCGGCCGGGGTAAAAGTAAGCAGTTTCAAATCGCCGAGCACAGCCGAGCTGAACCATGATTATTTCTGGCGTCATTACATTGCTTTACCGGGCAAGGGAGAAATCGGCATTTTCAACCGGTCGCATTACGAAAATGTGTTGGTTACCAAAGTACATCCGGAGTATATTCTCAGCGAAAAGCACAACCACATCAAATCCCTGAAAGATATTGACAAGTCATTCTGGAAAGACCGCTACAAACAAATCTGCCGGTTTGAGAAAAATCTGGCCGAAAATGACACGTTGATTCTGAAATTCTTTTTGCATGTTTCGAAAGATGTACAAAAGAAACGGTTTCTCGACCGGATTGATGATCCCTCAAAAAACTGGAAGTTTTCGTCAGCCGATTTAAAGGAACGTGCGTTTTGGGATGATTACCAGTCGGCTTACGAAGATGCCATTGCGAATACCAGTACAAAGTCAGCACCGTGGTACGTTATTCCGGCCGATGAAAAGTGGTTTACCCGCTACCTGATTGGAAATATTATTTGTGCCGAACTCAAAAAGCTGGACTTAAAGTATCCTGTCATTTCTGATATTGAAAGGCTGGCATTAAAGAAAGCAAAAGATGCGTTGATGAATGAATAACAAAATGCCATTGAAAGTTTATAATAACCCGTTGTGCGATTAGCAATCTAATGCGTACTTGAGGTTGTTAATTGGTTTATTGTTTAAAAAATTAATATATTGTAAAGCAGTAACAGCAGAAATTTTAGAGATTAGTCGGGTTGAAATTCCTGTAACAGTCTTAGCATAATTTCTTTTAAGAAAGAATTGATCACACAGTTGTGAAAATAAAGTTTCAATACGTTTTCTAAGTTTTCTGAATACAGGTTCAAATTTTTGTTTATCTATTTGATTCAATCTTTTAGGAGTTTCAAGTTTTATGTTGCAAGAGGAAAATAAATCCAATTGATGCGTTTTGGATAAATATCCTTTATCTCCTAAAAGAGTACAATTATTTAATTTAGAATACTTTATGTCAGAAAGATAATGTACGTCATGGATACTTGCTTTACTAATATCCATACTGGCAAACACACCGCGAACAGAGGTTACAAGGTGTAATTTATATCCGAAATAATAAGCTTTACTTACAGCAGAATATCCTTTATCAGGTGCAGTAAGAAAGTTTTCACGACAAATTTTGCTGCGCTTTTCGCGTACAATTTGGCATATCGGAACTGGAATAGAATCAACAATATATGCATTCTCGCCTTCATTAAGGAAGTCTGCCATGGATTGATTCAAATCAGCAATTTTAGACCTAAGGCGTTTTCTTCTCCGATTGAAATTACTACGGTCAATCAGGTTTGGAAAATCTGCTGAATAGGTTGATTTTAGTTTACCAAAGAAGTAATTTTCAGAGTCATTTCCCGTTGATTCAGCAGTTAGTGACAATGCAATTATCTCACAATCAGACATTTTAGGCAACCTAATATAATTCTGGAAATTATCATTCATGTCAACGCTTTGACAAAAGAATGATTTGGTAATTTGAAAGAACTTGTCGAAATTTACTTTTAAGTTGTGCATAAGTAGATTAATAGAGTAGTGTTTATTTTCTCTACTAAAATACTGAATTTCAGTATAATGCACAACTTTTTAAATCATTATTTTAAATTATTTTTAATCGCACAA
>CAIYTJ010000503.1 GCA_903929065.1 uncultured Bacteroidales bacterium
CATTTTCAGTTAACGTTTCCTTGGTTTCATCATCGACATTAAGATCAACTTCAGTACCGACAATATCAAGAATCTCTGATTTGATAAAAATCGGACATTCGGCACGAACCGCTAAAGCCACAGCATCGGAAGTACGAGCGTCAACAATCAGGAGTTTCTCATCCTTCATAATATGAAGCTCAGAATAGAAAACATCGTTTATCATGTCATAAATGAGCACTTTAATCAATTCTGCCTCAAAAGAACCTAAAATGCTTTTTATCAAATCATGTGTAAGTGGCCGTGGTGATTTTTTATTGTTCATTTTCAGAGCAATAGATTGTGCCTCAGGTTCTCCAATCATGACGGAAAATCGGCGGTTGCCGGTAACTTCGCTCAACACAAGTCCGTAAGTTCCCACAACAGTCTGGTTATAGACTAAACCGGTAATAGTCAATTTAATTTCTGAATTCATGCAGTTACAATTTACAAAAACAAAATGTGTATTTATTCATGTTTTTAAAGGTACGCAAATATACAGATATTTTTAAAAGTAAAAAACCAAAATCCAATAAAACTTTATCCTGAAACGAAGTTGTTGTAATGTTTTTGGGAATTCATTTCTTTGATGTACTTTTGTGAAAGGAAATTCAAGCGAAAATGTTCAAAAAATCAAACATATTAATCAAAAATAAACGTGCCACGTTCGATTATGAAATAACAGAACGATATGTGGCAGGAATTCAGCTTTACGGAACGGAAATAAAATCAATTCGTGATGGAAAGGCCGGGTTAAACGATACTTATTGTACGTTTATCAATGAAGAACTGTGGGTGAGAAACATGCACATTGCCACTTACTTTTTCGGGACTTACAATAATCACGACGTGCGCCGCGACCGCAAATTGCTGCTGAATAAAAAAGAACTGAATAAGCTTATCAGGGGAACCAGGGAAACCGGCAATACCATTATTCCAACCAAACTGTTTATTACCGATAAAGGACTTGCAAAACTTGAAATCGGACTTGCTAAAGGTAAGAAGAACTACGATAAACGTCAATCGCTCAAAGAAAAAGAAGACAAGCGAATTATTGATCGAGCGTTGAAAAGTTAGAACAACTTCTCCAATTAAAGAACAAATCAACCAATTAACTGATCAACCAATCACTTCTTTTTTGGTTTGGTATACAAAAACCGTTTGATTTTCTGGGATGCAGTTTTTTCAAAAGGTTCGTCCATAATATCTACACGCTTGATTTGAGAAACCCGGTTCAGTTTGCTGTTTATCTCAACTTTAAGGTGCTCCATCCAGATTTTATGTTTCTCCTTTTTATCTTCAATAACTACTTTCAAATGTTCCATCGCTTTTTCAAGTTCTTCAATTTCAAACAGAACCTTTGCTACCAAAAAGCCATCTTCCTCAATAACGAGTGATTCGACCACTAATTCATGATTATTGATCACCGTTTCAATATCTTCGGGATAAATATTTTCACCACTTGCACCAACGATGGTATTTTTTATTCTTCCTTTGATATATAACCTTTTATACTTATCAAATCTGCCATAATCGCCGGTTCGAAACCATCCATCGGGAGTTAAGACTTCATTTGTAGCTTCCGTATTTTTATAATATCCTTTCATCACGTTCGGTC
>CAIYTJ010000504.1 GCA_903929065.1 uncultured Bacteroidales bacterium
AAATCACTCACAAAGTTGAAGCTAAGGATTTCACTATCAATGTGAATTATGCTAATCCGTTCAGGATGCGACCGGTTTATCTCACTTCAGAATATAATTTGCGAATTAAAAATGATTCAGCTTTTGCTTTCCTTCCTTATTATGGTGTAGCTTTCGTTGCACCTATGAATCCCAGTGAGGGCGGAATTAAATTCTCTGAACCAATGAAAGATTATTCGATTGTTCCAACTAAAAAATCAACTGGTTGGAATATCCGCTTCAAAGTGAAAGCCGGAGAAAATGAATATGAGGTATTTATGAACATATTCAATAATGGCAGTTCCACCATTTCCGTCAATTCATTCAATAAGGATGAAATCAGTTTTAATGGTGAAATAAAAAGATAATTTTCTGATTCCGTTTTAAACTTTCCAAATCCGTTTAATAATCATTCTGGCAATTCCAATCTAAAAACTGAATTTTATTTCAGGTTTATCCTTAATTCCAAATTAAAAAGCTATTTTTGCGGTCTAAAAATTACAATTACATAGCAAAACTGGAATAATAACGTCAAACTGACTATTTTTTCTGTTTTAAACCCATTCAATTTTATGTTTAAAGACTTATTTATCCGCAAAACACTGGCTGAACTGGAAGAACAAGCCGATAGCAATCACAACTCCCTGAAAAGACATTTAACGGCAACAAACCTGACCTTATTAGGTGTTGGGTGTGTAATTGGTGCCGGAATTTTTGTATTAACCGGAACAGCTGCCGCTTTGCATGCCGGTCCGGCAGTTGCCTTGTCGTTTATCATTTCAGCCTTCGGTTGTTTATTGGCAGGACTTTGTTATGCTGAGTTTGCCTCCATGATTCCGGTTTCGGGAAGTGCATATACATATGGATATGCTACTATGGGTGAATTTGTTGCCTGGATTATCGGATGGGATTTAATTCTCGAATACCTTTTTGGTTCTGCCACAGTGGCTGTAGGGTGGGGTGGATATGTAACCAGTTTTTTAGCTGATTTCGGAATTGTCATACCACCGGCAATGTGTCAGAGTCCATTTATTTTTGATGCTCATGGTTGGCATACTTCCGGAGCTATCATTAATTTCCCGGCTATATTCATTGTCGGTATAATGACTACCTTGCTGGTTATCGGAATTAAAGAATCTGCCAAATTCAATAATATCATTGTTTTAATAAAAGTAACGGTTATTTTACTTTTCATCGGTTTTGGAATTTCACATATCAACATTGCCAACTGGCATCCGTTTATTCCTGCCAATACGGGCGAATTCGGACACTTTGGATTATCAGGTGTATTGACAGCAGCAGCGGTTGTTTTCTTTGCTTACGTTGGCTTTGACGCTGTTTCTACCACTTCGCAGGAAGCTATTAATCCAAAGCGCGATGTACCGAGAGGAATTCTTTTTTCGTTATTGATTTGTACCGTGTTATATATTGCTGTAAGCCTTGTGTTGACAGGCATATTAAATTACAAATATTTAAATGTAGAAGCACCAATAGCTTTAGCAATCAATAGTGCAGGTCCGTCATTGGTTTGGTTACGTCCGATTATCAAAATTGGTGCAATTGCCGGTCTTAGTTCTGTTGTATTGGTACTTTTATTGGGCCAGTCGCGTGTATTTTTCACCATGGCAAGTGACGGTCTTTTGTGGAAAAGCTTTGCAAAAACACATTCTAAATTTAAAACTCCTCATATTACCACCATTGTAACAGGATGCGTAGCTGCTTTTTTTGCAGGACTTTTTCCAATCGGTTTATTAGGTGAAATGGTTTCAATCGGTACGTTGCTGGCATTTGTCATTGTATCGGTTGGTATTATTATCCTCCGCAAGGCAGAACCAAATGCCATTCGAGGATTTAAAACTCCCTGGGTGCCTTTTGTGCCTATTCTTGGAGCATTGGTTTGCTTTGCTCAAATGGCGTCATTGCCAAAAGATACCTGGATTCGTTTGATTGCATGGATGCTGATTGGATTTGTAATATATTATTTCTACGGCCGCAAACATAGTCATGCCCGTGCCAATAAAAAAAATAATACCAATAAATAAATTTTAGGAAAGTAAGAAATAGAAAACGCGAACTTATACGAGTTCGCGTTTTTTTTGTAAAGTATTTTAATGAGAGAATCAATCAGAATCCCAGATTTTCTCCAACAAGAACTACTCTGATTCGGTCTTTGAAAGTGGACATATTGGTAATGACAAGTTGGCTGCCACTGGCTTCCGCCTTCTTCAAAAGTTCTTCGTACGTGGTTATTTCAGTTTTACTATATCTAAGGGCGATAAGTGCGGCTGATTTGGTTTTGACATGCAATATGGCCGAATCCAGGTTTGGTTCAACTTTATTTATTCCCGCAATAACGATTACATTTTTTGGCCCATAAATCATTGCAGCCACCCTGTTGCCTATGCCGTCCATATTTACCAATTCGCCGGTAGCGGCAATGGCATTGGCACTCATAAGGAAGTAATCGGAGTTTAATGCTTCATGGGCTATTTTGTCCTTTTCTGAACCTGTTTTACCCGAATTCGGGTCAAGAACTGTAAATGCCCCGTTGCGTAATGAATCCAGTATGCCCAGCTCTTTTAATGTCGAAGAGCCTCCCCATGAAACTACACTATTGCCCGGAATCATTTCAAGGACTGTTTCTAGCGCTTCCTTTTTAGTTTCGCAATAATATCCCTGAATATTACGGTTTTTCAATTCTTTTATAACCTTCTCCGCCAGTAAGGTGTTGTAACTTTGTTGTGTTGTCATAGTTTTAGTACTTGTTTTGTGATTAATATTTTAGGTTTAATATGTTTTTATTTGAAAGAGATTTAAAGAGCGAGTGTTGAACTAAATTCCCTTCGGGAAGGGTTTTGAATAGCATTGTTTTTTTGAATTTTCCATAAATTTATCTTATATTTGTGCCAACAATCCAACCATACTCACGTCACTTTCGCTGATAAAGTGTAAAAAAGAGCCGCTTTTCCCATAGGAAACTTTTTCTCCTCCACGCTGATTGAATCAAGCCCCTGCAAGCGGGAATTGAAAATCAGCGAAGCTAATACGGTTCAACCGACGCTTCCTTGCTGGGTCTTTCAGACCGCAGGAAGCATAAGTATTAGCAGTAGTTTTTTAATTCTTGTTAATCATACATTGTCGAATATAATAAAAATCATAGTTATTAATGTCGTTTGGCTTATACACTTCCATTATAGAGTCAACAGAAACATTTTCTTTAATGATTTGTCCTTTTAAATCAAGATAGCTCCAAATTTTATTTTTCCTCACAACAAACTTATCTGTTTTGTTTTTTTTCCAGTCTCCATAACTATAATCAAAAATTAACGCATCGTATTCAAATGGTACAATTATCTCATTTTTTAAATTTATAACACCAAACTTTTCATTGTATTTTACTTTAATTTGATTTTCGGTATAAACATAAATGGAATCATATTTAAATGGAATAATAATTTTCCCATTATTATCTATCAATCCAAATTTTTTATTCTTTATGGCATAATTGTTAAACAGTCTGTCTTCACACCAACCAGAA
>CAIYTJ010000505.1 GCA_903929065.1 uncultured Bacteroidales bacterium
TAAAAAAACAATCAATGTGTTTTGTAATTCAGGTATTTGTTTCAACTCATAACAGGCATCAATTCCGTCCATTTCAGGCATCATGACATCCAGCAAAATAAGATGAGGTATGTATTTTCTTGCACTTTCGATAGCTTCACGTGCATTGGTTGCCGGAAATACCTGGAAACCTTCCTTTTTCAAGTTGTAACTTAAAAAATCAATGATGTCTGGTTCATCATCAACAAGTAAAATCCTGAATATTTCTTTATCCATTTGTTGTCTTATAAATTTTCTACAATTTTAGGAAAAGACTTTTGCACGCAGGTTAACTTAACCTTAAATAATACATAAATTTTTACAATAATAAATTTAATCTGATCTTCAATAGCGTCCAAAACAATTTAAAAAGAAAGGGATAAGTTTTTATCCTCAAAGCTTACCTTTGAGGTGCAACTAAAAACAAACCCCTTTTCATATGACAAATATAACTTTATTTTCTCAGATTATTTCCCAACTTGACAGAAATAGCTTCAATAAATATGTTCATCAGCATCAAACAGACAAGCACGAGAAAGGTTATAACAGTTGGACTCATTTGGTAGCGATGCTCTTTAGTCAATTTGCAAAAAGCCAATCCGTTCGGGATATAAGTAATGGACTTCGTTCAGCAACAGGGAATTTGAATCATCTGGGTATCCAGAAAGCTCCATCCAAATCAAGTATCAGCTACCAGAATAAACACAGGTCATGGGAGTTGTTCAGAGACTATTACTATTGGCTTTGGACGCATTTAGGACAGCAGACAGGGTTTAAACAGACTAAGTTCCGAATTAAGTCAAAAATCTTTCTGCTTGATGCCACAACCATTAGTTTATGTCTTAGTATTTTTGACTGGGCTAAATACAAAACATCAAAAGGAGCCATTAAAATGCATACGCTGCTTGATTTTGATGGGAACCTGCCCGCATATATAAATATCACCGATGGAAAAACTGCAGACAACAAGGGAGCTTACGATATACCTTTAAGAAAAGGCAGCGTTATAGTTGCAGACCGTTTCTACAATGATTTCCAACTTTTAAACGTTTGGGACAGCAGTCAGGTATATTTTGTAATCAGGCATAAAGAGAACATCCAATACAATGTGATTAAGGAAAACGACCTGCCCGACAATAGACATCAGCATATCCTGAAAGATGAAATTATTGAACTAAAAAACGCTTCCTCTTTTGAAAAGTATCCTAAACGGCTCCGCAGAGTGGCTGTCTGGGATGATGTCAATCAACAGGTCATTGAGCTTGTTACCAATCAAATGACTTGGACGGCTAATACCATTGGGGAATTATATAAAAGTCGTTGGAGCGTTGAAATATTTTTCAGGGAAATAAAGCAATTGCTCCATATAAAATCTTTCATTGGCACCTCGCAGAATGCCGTAATGATTCAAATATGGACGGCTTTGATTACAATACTACTTCTAAAAGCCTTGAAAACAATAGCTAAATATGCTTGGCATTTATCAAATTTGGTTGCCTTTATTCGTTTAAATTTATTTGTAAAAATAAACCTTCAGGTATGGCTGGATAAGCCCTTTGGAGATTATGAAGAACCACCAGAAAAATTTACAAGGGGGATTCTTATGGGAAATACCAGCTAGCATATGCAACAAATCAATAGAATTAATACTTTTAATTAAGAGATGAATTTATTTAGGACGCTATTGATAAATAACATTTAAAAACTAAAATGACTATGGATTAGAAATCCATAGGTTTAAAATGCAGAAAAATAAATTTTTCTTTAAATGCAAAATACAAAGTTCATTATATATTCAATTTAGCATTAATTTATAAATTTATAGAAACTAAAGTAGCTGCAATAAATTGCAGGGATTTAACCTTAAATGAAACATTAAATAACTATTTGGTTATTAGTTATTAATCATTAATTTAAAATCTGAAACCTTAAATTATTTTCAACTTCTAACCTCTAATCTCCAACTTCTAAATACTTATTTTTCCTTATCCCTCAGAAATGATCTCTTTAATATCGTCAATGATCTTATTGGCCAGGTGATCAGCTTTTGTGATAGAATCGCTTTCAGCATAAATCCTGATGATCGGCTCTGTATTTGAACGCCTGAGATGCACCCAGTCTTTTTCAAATTCTATTTTAACCCCGTCAATCGTATTGACCGGATGTTTTGTATATTTAATGTGCATCTTTTCAAGAATATGATCCACATTGACTTCGGCAGGCAGCTGAATTTTATTTTTCGAGATAAAATAATTAGGATAAGTATTCCTTAAAGCA
>CAIYTJ010000506.1 GCA_903929065.1 uncultured Bacteroidales bacterium
TACAAGAGTGAATGCATAAAAATTTATATTTCTTAGAAATAAATGGGAAGGAGAAAATTTATTAATAATTTAATTTAGATTAAACAAGAAATTGATTAGTTTTCTATTCTAACCGCTCCTATTTTCATTTCAAAGACTATTTTCACTAAATTTCCTGTATTGAATTAAACTAAACTTGTCATAACCTCACTTAAACATCTATTATTTAAACAATTAGATGAAACAAGATAGGCTGAGAATTAAATATTCGATAATATCTAGGAATTAGTACAGATAATTTTGAATCTGAGGCAAAAAAAAGAGTCCGAAATTACTTTCGGACTCTTCTATTATTTTGAAATTTGTAAATTTAATCTTCTGATACCGGAGCTACTCCTGCCAATTCCTGATCGACTAAAATACGTCCACAATATTCGCAAACAATAATCTTTTTGCGTAGACGAATATCAAGCTGACGTTGTGCCGGAATTTTATTGAAACAACCACCGCAAGCATCGCGCTGTACATAAACCACAGCCAATCCGTTACGGGCATTTTTACGAATACGTTTGAAAGCCGTCACTAAACGTGGTTCGATAAGGGCTTCAATCTCTTTTGCATGCTCGCGAAGTTTTTCTTCTTCCTGTTTAGTTTCTGAAACGATTTCATTCAACTCGCCTTTCTTTTGTTCAAGGTCAAGTTTACGTTCTGACAATTGTTCTACTGAGATTTTCTGTTCAGCTTGCTTAGCTTCCAGACCAGCAGAATATTCACGAATTCGTTTTTCACAGAGTTCAATTTCAAGTGTTTGAAATTCAATTTCTTTTGAAAGATTATCGTATTCACGATTATTGCGCACATTATCTTGCTGTTCTTTGTATTTTGTAATTTTCATGCGAGATTCCTCAATCTCAATTTTTTTGCTGGCAATTGTAGCAATGATTTCAGCGATTTCGGTTTCGAAGTTTTCCAAACGGGTCGTTAAACCAATAATCTCATCTTCTAAATCCTGAACTTCGAGTGGAAGCTCGCCACGTAAAATTTTAATTTCATCTATTTGAGAAACCGCTTTTTGAAGTTCGTAAAGTGCTTTTAGCTTTTCTTCAACGGTAATTTCTTTTTCTGTTTTTAATTCTGTAGCCATACTGATTACAAATAATTTATGGGGTTGGTTTTACTGTCTGAAATTTGGACTGCAAATGTAGGCATTTTTTTTGTAATTATCTCAAAAAAAATGTCTTTTGTGAACTGTTCGCTTTCAAAATGTCCAATATCAGCTATCAAAATGCGGTTATCCGCTTCAAAAAATTCGTGATATTTAAAATCACCTGAAATAAAGACATCTGCTTTAGCTAAAATGGCATCATTTAAAAATGAACTTCCAGAACCTCCACAAACAGCAATTCGTTTTATTTTCTTACCTAACAATTGTGTGTGACGAATTGTTGGAACATTGAAAATTTCTTTCATTCTATTCAGAAATTTCAATTCATCTTCTGCAACTTCCAATTCTCCTATCACGCCTGCTCCTACCTGATTCCAGGCATTTCGAAGCGGAATAAAATCATAAGCCGGCTCTTCATAAGGATGAGAACTAATCAAGGCATCTAACACTTTGTATTTCAGATAATCAGGAAGAATGACTTCAATTTTTGTTTCCGCTTCCGAATGCAGTTCATCTATTTTGCCTACAAACGGTTGAGCATTTTTAGTTGCTTTGAATGTTCCGGTTCCGTCGGAATTGAAACTGCACAAATCGTAGTTTCCAATTTGACCGGCTCCTGCATTGAACAAGGCTTCACGTACTGCAAACGAATGTATTTTAGGCACATAAGTTACCAGTTTCAACAATACATTTTGTTTCGGTTGAAGAATACGGACGTTTTTTAATCCAATTTTTTCAGCCATTCGACCACTTACACCTTCCAACACATTATCGAGATTGGTATGAGCAGCATAAATGGCAATATCATTTTTAATGGCTTTTGCCACGCAACGCTGCACTTCGTTTTGACCGGTAATTCGTTTTAATCCAGTGAAAATGAGCGGATGATGCGAAATAATCAAATTGCATTTTTTGTGAAGAGCCTCATCAATAACTTCGTCGGTTATATCAATACAAACCAGTGCTGAAGTTACTTCCATTTGCGAATCACCCACCAAAAGTCCAGCATTGTCAAAGCTTTCCTGCAATGCCAATGGTGCAACTTCTTCGATAAGTTCACAAATAGATTTGACGTTCATAAATCACTAATTCACAATTATTTAATTCCCAATTTTCAATTATTCAGCTGCTACTATTTCTTCTTTTTCTTCTGCAAGAAAATCAGTAATCTGAGCATTAATAAGAATATTATACCAGTTTATCAGTTTACGGATATCACTCGGATACACGCGGTCACGATCATAATCCGGCAATATTTCGCCCATATATTTGCGGAGCTTATCATTATCCGATTTAGGATCAATCGGGCAAACGGCACCACTTTCTTTAATTTTCAACGTTTCAAGAACCTGACCCAGAGGAATTTCAGCCGTTTCCGTAAAGATGGAAATATCTCCCAGCGTAACGACTTTATCTTTTGTATAAGCAGGAATACGCTTTCCATCAATTAACGATTCCACAATCAACATGTTTTTTCCTTGAGATACTAACTTGAAAAGTCCGGGTTTACCGGTCATTGATAAAATTTCTTTCAACATAATTATTTTCGAATATATTTTTTGAACCTACAAATATACGACTAATTGTCAATTTTTCAGGTTCTAATTATTAATTTTTAATTATCAATTGACTCAATTCCTTAAGTTTAATTCTTCCTTCGTATATGGCTTTTCCTGTAATCACAGCTGGAATTGCTGCTTCGTGAAGTAATTCAATATCGCGAATAGAACTCACTCCACCACTGGCAATCAGATACATATCAGGCATTTCAGTAAGCATTTTTTTATAAAGTTCAATAGCAGGGCCCTGCAACATTCCGTCTTTACTGATATCCGTACAAATTACTTTTGAAATGCCTTTTTGCAAATATTTTTCAATAAAAGGCATCAGTTCTAAATCGGTTGTTTCCATCCAACCACCAACTGCAATTTTTTCATCTTTAACATCAGCACCCAAAATAATTTTATCACCGCCGAATTTCGTAATCCAGGATGAAAATACTTCCTGATTTTTAACAGCTATGCTCCCACCCGTTATCATGGATGCTCCACATTCAAATGCAATCCGCAAATCCTCATCCGATTTCAAACCACCACCAAAATCAACAATCAAATCAGTTTCACAAGTAATTCTTTCCAATACATTGTGATTTACAATATGTTGAGCTTTAGCACCATCCAAATCGACCAAATGCAATCGACGAATACCTGCATCTGCAAACATTTTGGCCACTTCCAGCGGATTTTCATTGTATACGGTTTTCTGAGCGTAATCACCTTGCGAGAGTCGGACACATTTTCCATCAATCAGGTCAATGGCAGGAATAATTTCAATCACTTTAAATACGGTTTTGGGTTATAATAAATGTAGAACAAAAGTACTAAAAAAGGGATAAATCAGCAAATATTGAGTATTTGTTAAACCAAAAAGTGTATATTTGCACAACTTTTAAAAGAATTATATGGCATTAGATTTAACCACAATTTTGAAAATTGCTCCGGCTGCAGTGATCGGACTGACCGTTCATGAGTTTTCGCATGCGTATATGGCTTACCGACTGGGAGATAACACGGCTAAAAATGATGGACGGCTTACGCTGAATCCGTTGAAACATATTGACTGGTTGGGTTTCTTTTTAATTGTGATAGCCGGATTTGGCTGGGCTAAACCGGTGATGTTCAATCCTGAGAATTTAAAAAATAAGCATCGTGATGAAATACTGATTTCAATTGCCGGTCCGGTTTCGAATTTTATTATTGCAGTTTTGTTTTTAGTAATTGCCCGTTTACTTTATTCAATGACTTTCTTTAATAGTGATGCATTTGGAATGCAAATCGTGAACCTGATTATGGTTTGGGGCGTAATAAATTTCGGATTATTCGTTTTTAATCTGATTCCGATTCCGCCTCTTGATGGTTCGCATATTTATCTGACTTATTTAAAGGACATTAACCCCATGCTAATGATGAATATGTACCGTTGGGGAACGTTTGTATTATTTGCCATTATTATTGCCGAAAATAAATTTGATTTCAATATTCTTCATTTATCGGAATTTGTAAGTGGAATAAGCAGTTATTTTATTGGATTACTCGGATTCAATTGATTTTCAAAAATTCTTATCAAACTCGTTGAATAAATATTTTATAATAGACAAAAATTCATGCAATTGCTTCACAGCAATAACCAATAGCGAAGCAAAACAAAAATAAATCAAAATACTTTTTGCCATCAACATCCCAAACAAACACACCTTCGCCGCGATCAAGAACTATAAACGGATGATAATTATGCGCACTGTATTTATTTTCAAGAGCTATTAAATCGGTTGAATTCATATTATTTTCAGATTATTATTTCAGAATATCTCTGCCATCATGCATCTCACACTTCCACCTCCTATTCGCTCAATAGTTGGAATTGATATGACAATCAATTCATTAAAAGATTTCAACAACTCAATTTGATGTTCTTGTAATGAATCGTAAGCCGTTTGAGACATTACTAAAAAGCAATCTCCATTATTATTTTGCACTTGCAACATATTTCCAGCAAAGCAAAGCATTTGATGCCTTGAAATAGGAATAACTTCCTTACCAGATTTCTCTAAAGTCTCAAATAACATTTCCAACTCTTTGTCATCTTCCAGACTATTTAAACAAACTATAGCGTATTTATCAGCCAGACACATCATTACATTTGTATGATAAATTGGAAGTAACTGCTCACCAACCAACTGATATGCTGTAAAATAAACAGATTTATATCCAAATACCGAACAGAATTGCAGAAAAACAGTTTTATTAGTTCGCTCAGATAATGAAGCATAAGCAATTTTATTTACCCGGTCAAGAACCATACTTCCGGTTCCTTCAAGAAATTGGTTTTGTTCCTCCCAGAAAGTGAAGTCATCAACATTATTAATGAAATTTCCCTGTGTCTCAATCAATTCCAGAATATCTTTACGACGTTCATTTCGTCGGTTTGTAGCAAACATTGGATACAGCACAGCCTGTCCGCCTTCATGAAACGAAATCCAGTTGTTTGGAAAAATAGAGTCTGGAGTATGTGGATGCTCAGTATCTTTAACAACCAAAACATTAATGTCCTTCGCACGAAGAGTTTCAACCATAAAGTTGAATTCAGCCAATGCAAGTTGCTGAATATCATCAACTTCATTATCAACTCTCTGTTGAAAATAATTATTAACGGCAGTTTCAGTATTAAACCCAAAAGACACAGGTTCAATCATTAAAATAGTTTTAGTAGATTGGGTTTCCATAACATCAATTTTTAATTTTTACTCTCTAATTAATGGCAATGTCGAGCATCTCAGCAAACCGCCCATTTTGGATATTTCAAAGTACCGAACCCGCTCCACGGTCATTCCCCATTCATTTTCAAGTTGGTTATTCAACCTGGTAAAATTGCACTCGGAAACAACCACTGTTGGCGAAATGGAAAAAATGTTAGTGTTCATATAATACATCTCTTCGCGCGTAATCTCAAAAAGATTCTGCTTTCCAAACAGTTCAATTAATAAATAATAATCTTTTTCGTTTGAAAATCCATCTTTGTAAATCAACGCTTTGCCACTCGAAACTGGCATAAACGCACAGTCCAAATGTAAAACTCCCTGACGAGGATCGGTATCGTGTTTAGTCATTTCAAGCGGAATAAAGGTTTTTTCAGGGCAGATTTCTTTCAGGAAATTGAATGCATACAAGTTAGTGCGTGCCGTTTTCAATTGAGGATAGTCCGGTTTTGTATAAAGTCCTACGAAAACAATATCGTTATACAACACCACATCACCACCTTCTACATGTGCTTTTTCGGGCAAATTATAAATTTTATTATAGGCAATCTGGTCGTAAATCACTTCATAAGCTTCTTTTTCATCTTCCCGATCAGGTATAATATTGGAATTTATAATTTTATCATCAATTACGAATGCCACATCGCGGGCAAAAACCTGGTTGCAATTTTCGAGCGTCCACGGACGGAAAACCTGAACATCGTATTTCAACAACACCTTTTCAAACACGCTCATTTCCTTGCAAATAGACTCTTCTGTAGGATAAACACCATTTAAAACCGATTCGTGCGATTTGGCATCAAAGGTTTTTTCAGGCGAAGGTATTTTGCCAATGGAACCAGGCTGCCCAAGCACAACGGCTTTCAGTCTGGAAGTTTCATTTTTTACGTTCAGAATCATAGCACAGATTTTTTACAAAGATACTATTCAAACGCTAAATTTGGAACACTAAACTGCAAAAAATGGTGGAAACTTGCATAAATATTTATTTTGACTTTATTTTAAAAGCTCTAATTAATATCTTTAAACAACAAAGGCCGAAAGATAATTTTCTTCCGACCTTCGTATTAATATCTTTTTATAATAATTATTCTGAAACTACTATTTTCAGAATCTTATCGCCCTGACGAATAGAATCAATCACATCTAATCCTTCGACTACTTTTCCGAAACAAGTATGTTGACGATCCAAATGTGCAGTATTTTTACGTGAATGACAGATAAAAAATTGTGAACCACCAGTATTGCGTCCGGCATGTGCCATTGATAACACGCCACGGTCGTGGTATTGGTTTTCACCATCCAATTCACAGGGAATAGTATAACCCGGTCCGCCTGCACCTGTCCCCTTAGGACAGCCGCCCTGAATAACAAAATCAGGAATAACCCGATGGAATGTCAATCCATCATAAAAGCCACTGTTAGCCAGTTTAATAAAATTTGCAACTGTTCCGGGAGCATCCTTATCATAAAATTCAACTTGCATTTCTCCTTTTTCTGTAATAATCTTTGCTGTTTTCATTCGTATATTTTATAATTGTTTTAAATTTGAACTGCAAAGGTCGTGATGTTTTTCGGCTTTTCCAAACATCTTTTAGTAAAAACAGAAGTATTTGAATTTTAGGCGCGTTAACATATTTAGCTCTGTTAACTAATAAATTATAAACTATCAACTAATTCACATCCAATCTTCCCGTAAAATATCGCCTTTCACCCCAATAATCACAACTTTTACCGGTACTTTTCTGTTAGATTCATCCACGGCTTTCAGCGCCAGATTTAGCAATCCTCCACAGCAAGGCACTTCCATTATTACAACTGTAAGTGTATTAATTGCAGAACGTTGTATCATTGTTTTGAGTTTTTCAACATATGATTCCTTGTTGCTGTCGAGTTTTGGGCAAGCAATGGCGAGTATTTTTCCAGAGAGGAACCGATTATGGAAATCGGCAAAGCTAAACGCCACACAATCAGCCGCCAATACTACATCGGCATGTTGTAAATATTCGGCTTCGGGATTCAGCAAATGCAATTGTACCGGCCATTGGCGAAGTTGTGAAACTGCAGGCTGCGAAGTAGCCACGGGAGCTACCCTGAAAGCCGAAGTAGCAGCCGGAGTGAACGTCATTTCCTTGCTTCCAGGGCATCCACCACCCATTTTCACACCCGGTGCCGGCATATTATGAACAGAAGAAACATCTACCGGAATGCCGTTTGCGCACAGATAACCAACGCCTTGTTTCAAATACTCAAATTCACCATGTTCTTTCAGATGCTTAAGATGGGCTAAAATGGTTTTCTCACCTTTTGGAATCATCCGTTCTATGGTTGCAACTTCGTCGTAAGGCTCGGCTTCGCGTTCTTCAAGTGAAATAGCTCCAACCGGGCATTCGCCAATGCAAGCTCCCAACCCGTCACAGTATAATTCACTCACCATGCGTGCTTTTCCATCAATCATTTGCAGCGCACCTTCGTGACAGCCTGATACACAGCCTTCGCAACCATTGCAAAGTTCCTCATCTATTTTAATTATTGTTCGCATCATAAAATTCATTTACTATTTTATCATTGTCAAAAGCATTTTGAAACGTTCTATAGCATTTACTGCATGACGAACATCTGCAGGCATGATAATGCTTTCGCCAACATTTAATTCAAACGGTATTCCATCGATAACGACTTCCCCCTTACCATCAAGCACTTGAACAATGGCATCGAATGGTGCAGTGTGTTCACTCAAAAATTCGCCTTTATCAAAAGCAAATAACGTAACATTGCCTTTATCGTTTCGAATAATAATTTTACTTACCACAGATCCTTCGGCATAAGCCACTTTGTCTGTCATGCTGAATTTTTCAGCGGTTGGGAATGCTTTATTTTCCATATTTGTAGTTATTTGTTTTTATGTTGAATGCTTTATAAAAATTATATTGCAAAAGTATACCAGTTATAACAATAAAA
>CAIYTJ010000507.1 GCA_903929065.1 uncultured Bacteroidales bacterium
CAACTGCACCATGCGGATCGAGCAAATATCCCGTTTCCTGATAGCAGTTTTTCAATGTTTCTGCAATTTGTTCGTCGTTGTAACTAACTCCACTAATTTCGGAAGAGATGGCTTTATGTGAGCCATCGTATAAATCGAGAACGCGTGCAAAATTGCTCGGGTCACCCACATCCATGGCATTGGCAATGGTAGAAATGGAAGGACGTGGTTTGTATTCACCGGTTTGAAGATATTGCAGGAAAATATCGTTGCGGTTATTAGCAGCAATAAAATGCTCCACAGGTAATCCCATCTTTTTTGCAAATAATCCGGCAGTGATATTTCCAAAATTACCACTCGGAACGCACATCACCAGATTATCGGCTTTTCCAAGCTTTTTCAATTGGGCATATGCATAAAAATAATAGAATGATTGCGGCAGAAAACGGGCGACATTGATGGAGTTGGCTGAGGTAAGTTTCAGTTTAGCATTCAGTTCTTCGTCCATAAAAGCTGATTTTACCAGCGCCTGACAATCGTCAAAAGTTCCATCCACTTCCAAAGCAGTTATATTTTGTCCAAGCGTGGTAAACTGGCATTCCTGAATCGGACTTACCAATCCTTTCGGATAAAGCACATACACATGAATGCCTTTAACACCCAAAAACCCGTTAGCAACAGCACTTCCCGTATCGCCCGAAGTGGCCACCAGCACATTTACTTTTGTGTCATTTTGTTTCTGAATAAAATAACCCAGTAAGCGTGACATAAACCGTCCGCCAACATCTTTAAAAGCCAAAGTTGGTCCGTGGTACAACTCCAGACTGTAGATATTGCCATTTACATGCACCAACGGTACATCGAAATTCAAGGTTTCGTACACAATTTTCTTCAACGCTCCGGCTTCCACATCTTCGCCAAAGAAAGCATCTGCCACTACATAAGCCATTTCCTGAAACGAGAGTGTTTCAATCGAATCAAAAAACGACTGAGGCAATTTCTTAATTTCATTCGGCATGAAAAGCCCTTTATCCTCGGCTAATCCTTTCACTACGGCGTCCTGCAAACTGACGCCACTTACTTTTTTATTGGTACTGTAATATTTCATTTTTTCTCACCACTAAGTCACTCAGAACACAAAGAAACACTGAGTTACTTTGTGCATTTTTAGTGAACTTAGTATTTTAGTGGTTAATAAGTTCTTTCATAAATTCATCGCCTTTCAGCAATCCATAACTTCCTTTTTCAGCAGCAAATTCATCGTAAATTGTTACATTATCCGGTTTTTCTGTTGGATTGAAAATAATAAACGGCACTGGTGAATTGGTATGCGTTTTATAAACACAGGGCGTTGGATGATCAGGCAAAATGGCTATTGTTACAGGTTCATTCCACGTTGATACTTCATCAAAAATCGGTTTTACAACGCGTGAATCCAGGTATTCAATCGTTTGTATTTTCAATTCCACATCGCCTTCGTGTCCGGCTTCATCACTGGCTTCGATATGCAAATATACAAAATCATTTTCCCGCAAAGCATCAATGGCAGCTTGCGCTTTACCTTCATAATTTGTGTTGTAAAGACCCGTTGCGCCTTCTACTTCAATCACTTTTAGTCCTGCATAAACGCCGATTCCTTTAATCAAATCAACGGCTGAAATAACTGCTCCGCTCTTCAAATTGTAGGTTTCCAGCAATGTTTTCATTTCCGGTTTATAACCCGGCGACCACGGCCAAATGCTGTTGGCTTTATCTTTTCCGGCAGCAGCGCGTTTCAGGTTAACCGGATGATTTTCCAGTAAAGTCTGCGAACGCAAAATCAAATGATTCAATAAATCAGCTGTTTTCTGCGCTTCAGGAGTTTCAACCTGAATCATTACTTCCGAAAACAGAGTTCCCGGAACATCGTGCGGTGGAGTGCAAATCAAATTCTTATTTCCACCTTTTACTTTTAATAAATGTCGGTAAGAAACGCCCGGAAAGAAATTAATTACTTCATTTCCAAGTTCTTTTTGTAAGAAAAGAATCAGTTCAGTGGCTTCTTCATTGCTGATATGGCCGGCAGAGTGATTCTTTATTTTATTGTTTTCGATGCAAATCAGGTTGCAACGCATAGCCATTTCTCCTGATTCGATAATAACGCCCATACTTGCCGCCTCCAACGAACCACGGCCTTCGAAAACTTTATTTAAATCATAACCTAGAACACTCAAATTCGCAATTTCACTTCCCGGCGCAAAGCCTGCGGGAATGGTGTCGAGCAATCCACTATTTCCCAAAGCAGCAATTTTGTCAATATTGGGTTTATTCGCCGCTTGCAAACAGGTTTTATTTCCGAGTGAAGCTATCGGCTCATCAGCCATCCCATCGCCCAGAATAATAATATATTTCATTGTTAAAGTTAAGTTGTAAAATTAAAAAACTATTCCAAAAAATCTTTGTAATCAGGCAATGCGTCTTCGAATTTTTTAATAGTCTCAGCCAAAGTAGAATAGCTTTCACCACCGGCAGCATTTAAATGTCCACCACCGTTAAACAAATCGGCCGCCACTTTATTGGCCGGAAAAGTTCCTTGTGAGCGAAGCGAAATTTTGATTTTATCGGTGTCTTCACGCATGAAAACCGAGAAATCAACACCGGAAATAGAAAGTGGAATGTTTACAAATCCTTCTGCATCACCGTTTTGAAAGTTAAACTGATACAATTCCTTGCCGGTTACCGTTATCAAAGCAGTTTTATATTCCGGAAAAACTTTCATTTTATGGAACAGGCAAAATCCCATCAGACGCAACCGGTCTTCGGAATAGGTATTGAAAACCTTGCGGTAAATATCGTCTTTATCGATGCCCAATTTGATTAATTCGGCAATAATTATGTAAATTTCCTGTCCGTTTGAATTATAGGTAAATCCGCCGGTATCGGTCATCATGCCGGTATATATGCATTCGGCACAAGCCAGATTGATTTTAGAAAAATCACCCATTCGGCAAATAAGCCTGAAAATGAGTTCGCTGGTTGATGAAATTTCCGGATACGAAATAGCTACCTTGGCAAAATCTGCCGGATGTAAGTGATGATCAACTAATATTTTCGGTGCTGATGCATTAATTACCGCATCAGCCATTTTAGCCATTCGGCTTGGCGTATTGAAATCGAGCGTGAAAATCAATTCGGCTGAATTTATTAATTCGTCAGATCGTTCTTTATAATTTTCATAGACCAACACACATTCTGCACCGGGCATCCAATTCAAAAAATTGGGAAATGGCGTAGGAACAATTACAACCGGTTCTTTTTCAATGGTCATGAGATAATGCCACAAAGCCAATGTCGAGCCCATTGCGTCTCCATCCGGACCAACATGTGCCACAATCACAATTTTTTCAGCTTTGTCAATTTCCTTTTTCACCTTAGTGATAAGTTCCTCGGCAATAATTTTTGAAATCATATTTCAGGTTTTAAATTAAATGCAAAAGTAGCAAAAAAATACGATTTTGAGAGCTATTGGCAATCCGTGGAGTTAATCTTTAATATTCAGCATATAAGCACCGTTTTCGGCAACCGAATAAAATCCGATATTCCGTTCCAGACAGGCTTTCCGAATGTCGGTAGTGTACCATCGCGAAATGCTTTTATCAACAATAATTATTTGCGGGTGAACACAATCTAAAATTTCCTTTATTTTTGGCTTTAATCGGTTGCCAATAATCAGGTAATCAAGCTCGAGTGGCTTGTCAGTTGTTTTCTTTTTTAGAAAATCGTCAGTCAAAATCAACAGTTTCGAACCTTCAAAACTGCCAAATCCATCCGAGAACCAGTTGGTTTTATTAATAAAATGTGGTGATTCGAGCCTTTGCCTTTGCCAATAGTTTTTTGCAATCTTTTCAGCTTCTGTTGAATCTGTACTGAAAACAAAATTCTGACTTCCTTTTAAGAAATTGACATGTGTGTTTTTTTGTCCGGCAAAAACGATAATCCGTTTGCTTGTAATTGTTTGATAATTTGTTTGAAGGCTAAATAAACATGTGACTAAAAGCGATGCCAAACCGACAAAAAGTGGAGCAAATTTCTTACTGAAATAATAACCTGAAAGACAAAAAATTGCCAGAAATAAAGTAAAAGTTTGTCGGATATCCAACGAAATATGCCAAACGGAGTAAGGTAAATTCTGAATAGTAATTATGAAATTGTTTAACAACCAAAGTGACCATTTCAGCACAAAACCAGCAGCCGTTGACAAATAAGGAATAGATGAAACAAATAATAATCCAATGGCCAAATAAATAATCAGGCTCGAAAGTGGAATGGCAATAAAATTGGTTATCAGGAAATAATTGGGGAATTGCTGGAAATAATAAAGCGTAAACGGAGCTGTTCCAAGTTGAGCTGCCAATGAAACCGAAAATGTTTCCCAGGTTATTTTTGCCAACTTATTCGTTGAGCTATATAATTTATTAACGATTGGTTGAAAGAAAATAATACTCAACACTGCTGCATAACTTAACTGAAAACCAACATCGTACAAAAAATTAGGATTATAAACCAGCATGGCAAACATCGACATGAAAATTGTGTTGTAAATCTGAGATTTTCGGTTCAGACAATTGGCAAAAACGACAAATGAAAACATCACCGCAGCACGAATTACTGCCGCCGACATGCCGGAAAGAAATGCATAACCCCACAAAAATGCAATTATCAAAATCGCTTTCAAAATCCGAAGCCCTTGTTTTTTGTCTAAAAAGCTAAGTAAAAATCCGATAACAACATAAATGACAGCAACGTGCATTCCGCTCACTGACAAAATATGAACTGTTCCGGTTGCACTATAACTTGCACGCAAATCAGGCTGTAAATCGTCCGTATAACCAAGTGTCAGAGCAGCTAAAACAGCAAACTCATCACCCTGTATGTTGAATTTACGATAAATATTGAGCAAATAATTCCGCCATTTGTCAGATTCACGGCGTATTGAAAATGTTTCGTCTCGGTCGGTAGCTTGCCAGCTCCCGGAAGAAATAAAGGAAGTAGCACCAATTCCCTGGCGTTTTAAGTATGTAGCATAATCAAAGCTTTCAGGATTAAGAGGTCTTTCCGGCGGTGCAAATTCTGCTTCAACCATCAACCGATCGCCAAATAAGATTTTTGATGCTGATTTATCTTTTTGGAAATATAAAATAGCCTGTCCATGAGCTGGTTGCCATATAGAATTATAAAATTGCAACACTTCGGCTTTACACATGATTGATTTTTCCTTTTCAACCGGTGGCGAACAAATTTCAACACGAAAAATTCCTTTTTGATGTAAAAGGTCGAATTCGTTTGTTTTTTCCTGATAAAAGCTCAGTAAATAACCCAGCGAGAAAAGAAACAAAAAAATCCCGCTGCCAAAAAGCCAACGGAATTGAAATTGCCGTTTCGGAGCACGAATTACGAACGACAAAAGAATTAGAAATAATGAAAAACCAAACATAGCAAGCAAACTCCACTGGAAAAACTCCACGAACCGGAAAGCGATAATTCCCAGTATTAATGGAAGCAACAATCTGAAAAAAGGAGTTCGTTGCAAAAAGTCCATACGCTATGAATTTAGCATGTCACGAATTGTATCTTTCGGGTTTGGAGTATTAAAAATGGCATTTCCGGCCACCAGCACATTCACACCGTGTTCAAATAATTTTGACGCATTTTCAAGATTAACGCCGCCATCAATTTCAATCAGGCAATTTGCATTTTTACGTTTCATAATTGCTCGTAATTCATCAATGCGATCATAACTGTTCTCGATAAATTTTTGACCGCCATAACCGGCAAAGACGGTCATCAATAGCACCATATCCACGTGATTTATATACGGTTCTAGAGAACTAACCGGGACATCGGGATTGATGGTAATTCCAACTTTTATTCCTTCAGCTCTAATTAAATTGATAACTTCCTGAGGATTTTCTGCTGCTTCAAAATGAAATGTCAGCATTCCGGCACCGGCTTTAGCGAAGCGTTGAACATATTTTTCAGGATGAACAATCATTATATGAACATCCAACATTTTGTTGCAATGTTTTTTTACCGCTTCAATCACAGGGAAACCAAATGAAATATTGGGGACAAAGCTTCCATCCATCACATCAATGTGCAACCATTCGGCTTCACTTGCATTAATCATTTCACATTCAGTTTTCAAATTGCCGAAATCGGCTGACAACAAAGATGGAGAAATTATTTTTGTCATATTTGAGTTGTTTAATTTTGTTGCAAATATAATTATAAAAAAAAGACTTCCAAATACTTGGAAGTCTTTTTTTTAATTTAAATACCATTCAACGTACTGATTTTCTGTAATTCTTTCAGCCCTGTAAGATGAGGCAAATTGAAGAATTTTGTTTAATGTTTCTGTTTTTGGTTGAAAACATTTAGCGTTTTCAGCTTTTTTTTCAGTTTTGTTTAAATCAGTTTTGTTTTTTGAAGTAGAAAGTTTTTGCATAGGCACCTTATAAAATTTAAGCATTTTATTATTAAAACGCAGGCGCAGGCAAAATAGTATATATTGTATTAAATAAATTATTTAATTTCCAAATAAACATCTTTTTCAAGTGCAATCCGCCGCATATTCAGCAGTGCATAACGCATTCGGCCTAATGCAGTATTAATACTTACATCGGTTTTTTCTGCAATTTCCTTGAAACTCAAATCTTCGAAATAACGCATACGAATAACTTTTTGCTGAGAAGCAGGCAACAAGTCGATAAGTTGAACTACATCAGCCAATACCTGTTCATTCGAAAGAGTATCTTCCACACTCTTTTCAGAGAGTTTTGAGTTATTAACGATATCGTAATCAACCGCATCAGCCGAAAAAGTATTTTCGTTTTTAACGCGGCGAAAATGATCGATAATCAAATTGTGAGCAATTCGATTTATCCATCCCAAAAACCTACCGGTTTCAACATAGCGACCCTGTTGAATGGTTGCAATTGCTTTAACAAACGTGTCCTGAAAAATATCTTCGGCGAGTTCTCTGCTGCGTACAATCAAATAAATATAAGTATAAACTTTTGATTTGTAACGCAATAATAAAATTTCAAACGCCTGATTATTCCCGATCTCGTACAATTTTACCAATTCATCATCGGTTAATTGATTCAG
>CAIYTJ010000508.1 GCA_903929065.1 uncultured Bacteroidales bacterium
CACTGCCGCAGCTTCGGCTGCATCGACAGATTTTGGAATATGTATCAAATGTTCGGCTTTTAGTATAATGAACTCAGAATAACCACCAAAAGTTGTAAGTGCGGCAACCCGTTCACCTACTTTGGGCACAGAAATATTCGACCCTTTTTTGTAAACCGTACCTACAATTTCATAACCGGGTACAAATGGTTTCTTAGGTGCACCGGGATAATTATAATACCGCATTGCAATATCCGTTCCCCCGACTGCACATGCCTGAACTTTAATTAAAACTTCATCTGGTCCCGGATTAACCATGAAATTGTCAACAACATGAAGTACTTCCGGACCGCCTTTTTTGCTGATAATGACACTTTTGAATTGCATATGGATTGTATTACGAATTAATTATCCAGCTTTTGATTATGTTATTTCCAACGCTCTAAACGTTTCATTCCCCGCGAAAAGAGCCATGATTTAAAGGCTGAATGACCGTTTTCTTTCATTTTAATCCGGCAAAATTCCTGAAATTCAGTTACTGTACCTTTATAGGTAAATTCACCCTTTTGAAAACAATAACTGCAATATTTTTCGCTCTTACCTCCAAATGAATTTGTACCGCCTCCGTTTGGATCATTGCTTAAGGGCATTCCACAACTCTGACACATTTGTTTTGAATTCATAGCTGTATTTTTTTTTAAGTGATTTTATAGGGTTATTACTACATTTCCTTTCTTGTGTCCCTGGTCAACATAACGGTGAGCTTCAACAATTTCATTTAGGGGATATATTCTGTCAATTACCGGTTTTATCTTACCTGCTTCAATAAGTTCTTTGAGGTAAATCAAATCCTGAGCTTTTGGATTTAATGTTCCACCAATCATTTTCTTATTGGTTGTCATGGAAGTCCAACGCATTCGAATACTGAGTGCCGGAGTTGCAACAGCATGAAGATAAACGCCTCCTTTTTTTAATGCCCTGATACAACCTGCGTACGGACTCTTCCCCACGGCATCAAAAATCACATCATACTTTTCACCGTTCTGACTGAAATCTTCTTTAGTATAATCAATTACCATATCAGCTCCCAGAGATTTTACCAGTTTCAAATTCGTAGTACTACAAACTCCGGTAACTTCGGCTCCAAAATATTTGGCAAGTTGAACCGCATACGTTCCGACACTTCCGGAGGCCCCATAGATTAGTACTTTCTGCCCTTTTTGTATATTGGCCTCTCTTATAAAATGTAAAGCTGTTCCACCACCAAATGAAATAGCCGCAGCTTCCTCAAAAGTGACATTATCCGGCTTGATGGCCATTACTCCAGTTTCCGGCATACATTTATACTCGGCATAACAACCAAAACTGTTGTGCCCCGGAAAAGCAAAAACAGTATCACCTTTCTTAAACAGCGTTACATCTTTGCCTGTTGATTCAATTTTACCTGCTAATTCCCCTCCCAAAATATCTATTTTTGGTTTTGTCCAACCCAGAGCGATTCGTGCAGGAAGCCAGAATGACAAAGGAACGTTGAAACCACGTACCCTGGAATCAGCAATTGTTACTGTTGTTGCAACTATTTTTATAAGCACTTCATTGTCTTTTGGAACTGGTTTTTCAACTTCTTTTAGTTGAAGAACTTCCGGTGGACCATATTTGGTACATACAATTGCTTTCATAATATAATTGAATTTAGTTCTTTATTTTTCCTGCAAACTATCATGTGCAAATGCAATTAAAACATTAAAAATCATTATGATTGGAAAAATATAGGACAACAAATATCCTGGATATGGATAACCAATTCCGAAGAAAAAGCAAAGAATAAATTCTATAAAA
>CAIYTJ010000509.1 GCA_903929065.1 uncultured Bacteroidales bacterium
CCAGTATCTCTCCAGGACTTAACTTCACGTACAACGTCATGACTCAAACTATAAGCTATTTTATCTGACAAAATAAAATTAGTTAGTTTTTTCCTCACAATTGAAGATATACTAACCGTGTTATTAGTTGCTTTATTGTCTAGGGTTTCTATATCAATATTCCCTAAAATATCCTTTTTTGAAATTAATTTTTTTTGTGCAACTGACATATTCGATATTGTCAAAAATAAAAACAAAATTATTTTGTATTTTTTCATAATAGCATTATCTTTTTAGTTGACCCTTTAAGTATTTTTTCCAATAAACAGGGACGCAACCATTACGTCCCTGTTTATTTATGGTTAGCCGCACCATGCTTCGACTAAGGTTAACGGTTCATTTCATTATGCTTGTTTTTTGGTGCTTTTGCGAGCTGTTTCTGATACGTTGAAACCGAATTGGCCAAGCGTACGCGGATTTTCGCGGTACACACCTTCCAGCAAATCGCGACTGGCTTTCACCGTTTCACCGATATCGGCCAGCAGTAAATTGCGTTTACTTGTGGCTTCTTCCGATTGACGTTTCAATTCTTCAGCCTGATTCTGCAATTGTTCAGCTTCTGCTACTTTCTGCCCGTGTTCGCTCCATTTATGCGATACCAAAGCATTAAGTGGCGAATCAGTACCCAATTCGGTATGTTTTTGATATACCCGGGCTGCTAAACTTATCAAATCTTTTGGATTGTCAGGTATTTCCACCCTATAAGTTGGATTACTCATAATATCCTCCTTTCTTTAAAATTAATTTTTATAGTATTTGTTTATGCATGGTTCAAATTGATATCTGAAAATACTCCTGTCTAGAGCCTGTTTTGGGAAAATAAGTCCCAAACCTCAACAGGTAAGTCCGGATGTTCAATAAGTAAGTCTCCGACTTCAATATCGAAGCTCCCGGGTTGAATAAGTAAGTCCCGGACCTCAACAAGTAAGTTCCCGACCTCAATAAGTAAGTCCGGATATTGAACATCCGGACTTACTTATTCAATATTTGGACTTACTTATTGAACATCCGGGCTTATTTTGTGTGTCCCAGGACTTAAACCGTCGTTTCACTCCGGGACGAACTGTTTGACAATAATAGACCACTTAATAGTGAGAGTTCAACTGACATCCCTTCACCATTTTTAGTGTATCGATACGTGAATTTACCATAATCTTCACGGTTGCTGGACTTAGCACATCTGCTCAATGATACTTTCTACTTAATTAATATGCCATTGCCACTAAAAACCACGTTTTCAGTACTTCATCAACCCTGAAATGAACTCTTTTCATCGTAGCGGTTACAAAATTAAGCAAAGTATTTTAATTAAACAACATTGCTCTAAAAATATTTTTCGCATATATTTTTTAAATCACACAATTTTTCTAAAAGTTATAAGTTTTAATTTACAGGCAGCCTGTTAAAAAAAATTATTTTATTCATCTTTAAAATTAAAACTTATGAAGAGTATCGAAAAAATGAATTTTATGTTTCGTTTGGCTTGTATTGCTTTGTTTGTAAGCTTTGTTGGTAGTACCAGTATAGTTGGTCAGGGACATGCAAACCGTCATGAAGAAGAATCTGGCAAAAAAACGCTTTCGCCGTATTTTGTGGTGATAAGTGAGCACCCCGAAACCGACCAACTGCCACTAAAATCTACTTCGGCAAGCGTAAACGTGGTGGGTGTAATAGCCGATGTTACCGTGAGCCAGAAGTATGTGAACACAGGTAAGAATAATCTCGAAGCCATTTACACGTTTCCACTTTCCACCCGTGCAGCTGTTTATGCCATGAAAATGACCATTGGCAAACGCGTTATTCATGCCAAAATAAGCGAAAAAGAAAAGGCGCGGAAAGATTACAATACCGCAAAATCGCAAGGCAAACGTGTTTCGCTGCTTGAGCAAAACAGGCCGAATGTGTTCACCATGAATGTGGCAAATATTGCAGTGAATGATACCATTGTGGTGGATTTGAAATACACCGAGTTACTCGTTCCCGAAAATGGTGTTTACTCGTTTGTGTATCCCACGGTTGTAGGACCGCGCTACTCCAACAAAACCGCTTCGGCTGCCGGGCCTGATGGGCAGTTCGTAAATTCACCGTACACCAAAAAAGGAGTTGAACCAACTTATAAATTTGGGTTCAAAATGAAGATAAATTCAGCCATTCCTATTCAGGATGTGACTTGTACCACTCATAAAATGGATGTAAAATATCCCGATTTAAATTCGGCAACGGTAAAGCTCGATAAATCGGAAACAAACGGCGGTAACCGCGATGTGATTTTGAATTATTCGCTTCAGGGCAACAAAATTGAGTCGGGTGTAATGCTTTACGAACACGGTGATGAAAGTTTTTTCCTGATCATGGCACAACCACCTAAAAAAGTGCTGACTGAAGAAATTCCACCCCGCGAGTATATTTTTATTATGGATGTATCGGGTTCGATGGACGGTTTTCCTATCGGTATTTCTAAAAAACTGCTTCGCAATTTAATTATGAACCTGCGTCCTACCGATAAATTCAACGTCGTACTTTTTGCAGGAACGGCCGGTTTGCTGAGCGAGAAATCAATCGATGCCACTCCTGAAAATGTTGAACGTGCCATAAAAATGGTTGAAAACCAACACGGAAGCGGCGGCACCGAATTACTTACCGCGCTGAAAAAAGCGTATGCCATTCCGCGCAGTTCGGAAAATGATTCCCGCTCGTTTGTCCTTTTAAGCGATGGATATGTGGATGTGGAAAAAGAATCGTTCGAAATGGTGCGCAATCACAAAGACAACAGCAACTTTTTCTGTTTCGGAATCGGAACCAGCGTAAACCGTTTTCTGATGGAAGGACTGGCATTTATGGGCGATGGCGAACCAATTATTGTTGACAATCCTACAATTGCCGATACACAGGCCGAAAAATTCCGTTCGTATGTCAGCACCCCGGTTTTAACCAATATAAAAGCCAGTTATGGCTCTATGGAAATGTACGATATCGAACCTGCTTCAACCCCGGATATGATGGCTGAACGACCGATTATTATTTTCGGCAAATACAAGGGAAAACCTACAGGATCAATTACACTCAGCGGTGAAACAGGAAGCGGCCGCTACGAAAAATCGTTTGATTTATCAGGCATGAAAGCCAATCCGGCATTTTCGGCTATCCGTTACCTGTGGGCACGCGAACGAATCAAGGTACTTGATTATTATAAGGGTAATGGCAGTGAGTACCGGTTCAGCGATGTGGATAATATCCTTAAAAATGAGATTACACAACTGGGGTTGAAATACGGATTGATGACTGCTTACACTTCTTTTATAGCCATTGATGAAAATTTCAGGGTTGATAAAGACAAAAAATTAGTTACCGTGAAACAGCCCTTGCCCTTGCCTAAAGGTGTTTCCAATAAAGCGGTCGGAAAGATAAAATTTGTACCTCCTGTAATTAAAAAAGATGAGGAAGTGTTGGATGAAGTTCAAATGAAAAGTCAGGAAGAACTTTCAAACAGTAATGTTCAGGTTTCTGTAGCCGATGTGACAGGAGTTGAAAACCGAATAGTTGATATTGCAGATGTAAAAGAAGCCGTTACGATGGAACAGGAAGAAAAAGTATATACTGTCATTGAACAAATGCCGCAATTTCCGGGTGGTGAAACAGAATTGATGAACATTATCAGTAAGAATCTTCAATATCCAAAGATTGCGCAGGAAAATGGTATTCAGGGAAAAGTAATTCTGAGGTTTATGGTCGATAAAGATGGAACGGTAAAGAAGGTTGAAATAATCCGCAGCCTCGATCCGTCTTGCGACAAGGAAGCAATTCGAATTGTGAAGGCTTTACCAAAGTTTATTCCGGGCAAACAAAACGGTGTAAATGTGGCTGTTTGGTATACCATGCCAATTACCTTTAAACTGAATTAATTCCCATAAGATTTAAAAGCCGGAGGATTTTGTTCTCCGGCTTTTTATTTTTCAATCTCCAAAAAATCACTAATTTACAGCCCGGATAATTCTTATTTGCAAAAAATATCGTATCTTTGCGCCCGAAATTTAGATGTATAAAAACAATAATGTAATTTTATGAATGTAGTTACAAAAACTATCACATTGGGTGATGG
>CAIYTJ010000510.1 GCA_903929065.1 uncultured Bacteroidales bacterium
GAACATTTTTAAATCAAAAAGTGATTTTAGAAATTTCACTATGAGTGAACGAGCTACTTTTGGTATTGTTATTAGACTTTACCAAAATGAAACAGAAACAACTGAAAGAATAAAGGAAGATTCACTTTCTCAAACAACACTTTTTAATTGTGTTAGCACAATTACCGAAAAATTGAAAAATGAAGAATTCCCTGAAGCATTTATTAATGAGATGTGGGATGACGTTAAACTCATTCGTGGCAAGAAAAACACAGATATACATAATCAACCAATAAGACATGCGTTAAATCTCGACTATGAGTACAATGCCAACCGTTGGTACGAGGCTACAGTAATTTTTGCTTGTGTTTATATGGTCATGGCTATTGATTGCCCTGACAAGAAAGACTGTATGTCTGTTATTAAAGAAAAAGGTGCTTACAATGATGATGCTAAACCATATTTCGAGCCATTTGAACAAGCGGTTTTAAAACTTAAAGAGAATCAGACTAATCACCCGACTGCTTATGGTATTCAAAAAGAACAGCCAAAAGAGGAACAAAAAAAATTATCAGAAGAAGAATGGTTAGCCTGTGAAAAACATTTCTCTTGGAAATTTGATAAATTACGAACAATGCTTTCGAATAAAAGTTTCGAAGAGCAATTCCTTGAATATGTTGAAGAATTAAAAAGAGAGGAAAATTTACCAAACCCAAGCAAAGCATTTTTAGACTTATTGAAAATGCAAATTCAATATCTTCAACGTCAAATTTCTCAAAAGAACAGCCCAGCTATTAATGTCAATGATATAGTGGACGCACTAAAAGATCACAAGTTCCCAAATGAACGAGCTGCTGAAGTATTGGAAATTATCAATTACACTCTATACTCAAAACAATATCCAGAGGACATTTGCGGAAATCTGGAAAATAAAATAAAACTCCTCCGCCAAGCTACTGTACAACAAAGTGATATGAATGATAACCAAGAAGCTGAAGATAGTATGGATAAAGCCACTTTAAAAGTAAAATCCGTAGCAATAATAGAGCTCCTAAAACTATTAGATAAAGGTACTGCCCAGAATGATCTTACAGATATATGTAAATTTATTGGATTTGTTACAGGGAACTCTCACAAAAGTATTTACAATGATGTGCAAAATGGAATATCATTCAATCCTAAACACCACACAAAAGACATTGAAAAAGCAAATGAATTATTTAATGCTCTAAACATATCAATATCAATAGATAAGCAAAAGCAATATTAATTTTCAACCGGTTGTACAACCAGTTGTAAGGTATTATTTGGTATTTTTTTGTACCACGATTTCAATTGAAGTCGTGGTTTTCTTTTTATTGGCACAGAAGGAAGCCCAATCGCCGAAAACAGTATCATTATGTTTTCAGAACAAATTTCTTTCAACGAACTGCCGCAAGCTATGGCATACCTAATCCAAAAGGTAGAAAGGCTGGAATCTGCACTTTCACTGAATCAATCAGAAAAGCCTGAATCCGATCAATGGTTCAATCTGCAACAATTGCAGGAATACCACCCCGACCACCCGGCAGCTCCCACTGTTTATGCATGGGTAGGACAAAGGCTAATTCCTAATCACAAACACGGAAAAAAGCTCATGTTCCTAAAATCAGAGATTGACGAATGGCTAAAGTCTGGCCGGCGTAAAACCGCAGCAGAACTAAGATCCGAAGCAGCAGAATTCGTAGCTAAAAAAGGGAGGATTGTAAAATGAACGACAACAAACAACGCCGCCGATTAGACGAAATTCTGGAAGAACTTCGTTGCTGCCCCGAAAGCATTTTCTATCAGTTTGAGCATCAAAGACAGCATTCATGTATGTGTCCGAGCAACTGTAAAATCTTGGAAGCCCTAAATTCAATTGAATCAAAGCTATCCAACACCCAAATTTCATGCGAAGATTTGAGCAAAGAATGGGTTGACAACCAAGATGTAATGCTATTGTTACACATAAGCCCGAGAACCTTGCAAACGCTACGTACAAATGGCACATTGCCATTCTCCCGCATTGGCAACAAGCTCTATTATCGCACTGAAGATATTCAGCGGATTTTGAAGGATAATTATACAATGTATAAGATTCGGAATCATGGTAGCGATTAATAAAGAGCAGATTTTGAGCAAGACTCATTATGGTTTAGTTATCTATTCGCATATTTTACGCGAATATTATCCAGAACAAACAGTCCTCTCCCTTTCGGGGAGGACTTGTTCTCCGACGAAAAATCCATTCAATGCCGATAAATCGACATTGAATATTTTCATTCAAAAAGAACAAATTTTGGGTAATGCCTTAGATAAAGAGATTGCGTGCCATTACGATACACAAAACGCTATCCTTGCCGGTGATGCATTCGACTTCGCCGATCTGCATTACAAACAGTCGGGCGATGAACTGTTGAAAACCTTGAATAATGAAATGAACCTGCACATTGGGGAACAGTGGAATTTCTACTCTAATCGCAGCAAAGTTGAATATCCTCAGCAAATTGCAGAAAAACCAAATTCCCCCTCTCCACTTGGAGAGGGGTCAGGGGTGAGGTGTTTTTCGTTTTTCAAAGCCCCTGTTCGAAATACCATTCCTCACAAGTCAATTTGTTTGCTTGATGCCTACAATTACATAGTCGGCGAATATGCAAAACAGCGAACACAAAAACTTAGGAGTATAACGGACCCAAAACAAGCACGGAAATATAAAGTTACAAACTTCGATTATTGTACTTTTTCGGGAATGTTTACAACCCGCAACGACAAGGCATTGGTAAATCATTCCGGTTTATTATGTGTTGATTTTGACCATTTGCAAAACGTTGATCTGCTTCGCAACCAACTTTTGCAAGATGAATACTTTGAAACACAATTACTCTTTGTTAGTCCTTCCGGCGATGGCATAAAATGGATAATCTCCATTGATACCACCAAATCCTCGCATGGTCAGTTTTTCGCTGCGGTCGCTAACTACATTCTACAAACCTATAAAGTTGAGGTAGATAAATCAGGGCGGGACATATCCCGCGCCTGCTTTTTACCATACGACCCAAACGCAAACATTAATCCACTTATTCTCAATTCGTTTAATTCGCAATAATTCGCAAAATTAGTAATTAACATGAGCAAGAAAACATTTAATCCAGCAGATTGGACAGAAACCAATAAAACAGAATCCAAAGCAACCGCTTTTTCCCCCTCTCCACTTGGAGAGGGGTCAGGGGTGAGGTCGGATTCAGACATTGAAACAATAACACAACGAATTGAAGCCGCTTCAGTTGATATTGCCCCCAACTATGCAGATTGGCGAGACCTTGGCTTTGCACTTGCTGACGAACTTGGAGAATCCGGAAGATCCTATTATCACCGACTAAGTCGGTTCTATCAGGATTATAATTCAACTGAAGCCGACAAACAATTTGATGCATGTTTGAAAGCACACGGACACGGTGTTTCCATTAAAACATTCTACCACCTTGCAAAAGCTGCCGGTGTAAATGTAGGAATCCCTAAAGTAAAAGAAACAAAGCCAACTATAACATTGGAGGATAAAGCGGAAACAGAGGAAACTTCTGAAAATGAAACAAGCACACAACTTTGTTCATTACCTTCCGAAATCTTTGATCAACTACCCGATTTATTGCGTCGGATTACCGTTAAAGGCACTTCACCCGAGGACAAAGATATTTTATTACTTGGCTCACTGGTTTCCATGAGTTCGTGTTTGCCAAACGTTTACGGTGTTTATGCCGAACGTGAAGTTTTCGCCAACCTCTTTTTGTTTGTTACTGCACAGGCTTCAGCAGGGAAAGGCAGACTCACTTTGTGCCGTAAATTGGTAGAACCAATTCACAAGGCACTTCGTGAACAAAACAGAGCTGAATTTGAATCCTATCAACGTGAACTTACAGAATACTCAGCAGCCAAAGGCGACAAGGTGAATATGGAAAAACCACAAGAGCCAACGCTTAAAATGCTTGTGATTCCTGCCAACAACAGCGCAACAGGATTGTTTCAAATTCTCAATGACAACAAAGGCAAAGGATTGATTTTTGAAACCGAGGGCGATACACTTGCTCAAACTTTCAAATCCGAACATGGTAATTATTCCGATGGTTTCCGCAAAGCGTTCCACCACGAAACAATTACCTACAATCGTCGAAAGGACCGTGAGTTTGTCGAAATTGATATGCCGCGCCTTTCGGCTCTGCTATCAGGCACACCCAAACAAGTTTCTGCCCTCATTCCCAATGCCGAAAACGGCTTATTCAGCCGCTTTATTTTCTACTTCATGAACATTCGCTACGAATGGAAAGACGTATTTGCCGGAGAAAGCGGACAAACACTCGACCACTATTTCGACCATTTAGGTGCTCAATTTCATGAGTTGCATAAATGCCTGGAAAGTCAGGACAAACCCATGCGGTTTTGTCTGACTATTTCACAGCAAAAGCAGTTCAATAGTTACTTTGAGCAAACTCAAATTCAATATATTGATTTGTGTGGAGAAGATTATATTGGGACGGTTCGCCGATTGGGCTTAATCACATTCCGGATTGCTATGATTCTCACAACCCTGAGAATTATGGATAATGGGAAAATGTTGTGCCAGCGAGAGCAGAGGTCAAACTCGTTTGAATCTATGCCGAGTGCAGCCAACATTCTGCGAAGCAAATTTCGTTCTCCTCTCGTCTGCTCCGACACCGATTTCAATATCGCAATGGAAATAGTGAAAGTGCTGGTTCAACATGCTGCGCATGTTTTCCAACAACTCCCAACCGATTCAGCCGCCAAAGTACAACCCAATCAAAAGCAACAGTTTCTGAATATGCTGCCGGTAGAGTTCGACCGCCAAACATATTTGTCGGTTGCAGATAAATTGAAAATTCCAGCCAAAACAGCTGAGAAACAAATTGCACGTTTCGCCAAAACTGGCTTGATAAATCATTACGCACAAAACCAATATCGAAAATGCTCATGATTTCATATAACAATAATCTTTTCCCCATTTATCATAAATGGAGAATTTGGGGATTTAGAGGAAACAGCGTAAAGGAAGTTGTCCTATTTCTTCCATTTCCCCATTTTCCCCACTTTCCGAATCAATGTAATTCAATTAAAATGCAGGAGATAATCAAATGAAATGAGCACGACAAATAAACTTTGACACACAAGGAGATGTTTATGTGCGAGTTCCATCTGACCTTAAAAAAACAATTATAAACAGATGAAAACCACCGAACAAAACAAAATCAAACTTCGTAAAATGGAACTTGACCAAAAATACATTATACGAAAACTCGTAGAAATATCCAAAAATAGTCCTATCATTTTCAGCAATCTTAGAAAGTTCAAATCAAAATGTAAAACGAATTACAAGTACAGAATTTTCACCCACGAAAAGCATTTATTCAAATTGCTAAAGATAAACCAACGTACACTTCGTTTGTTGCGGGATGAAGAATACATAAGATATTCCGAATTATTTGGGATTTCAATTTACGTTTTATCAGACATTTACAATTTTCTAAGAGCCAATAATAAATATCAGAAAAGAAAATCAGGTTAAAACGATTTTTATTTTTATACTTTTAGCAGTGATGTTAAAGTAAATGCTTATTTTTGTAAATAGTTAAGGAGAATAATTTCTACAAATTCGCCAAGGTCGAACTTAAAAACCAAAAAACATCTTATACAAATGAAGGACTTAACAAATTCAAACATAGAACGACAAAATATCCTCAACAATAAATTCGCATTGAAGGGTATTCAAGAGTACATTGGTTTAACAGGCATGTACTTCGAAGGTGAGTATAAGTTTACAAAAGAAATGTTGGTTGAATTTTTCGAAGTTGACATATCCACGATTAACAGATATTTGGCAACCTACGAAGAGGAGCTAAAACACAATGGATACATTTTAAGTAAGGGTAAACAGCTGAAAGAATTCAAGTTACAATTTGGTCATCTCCTTAATAAGACGACCAAAACCACAGCTTTAGGATTATTCAATTTTCGTTCTTTTCTTAATCTTGCCATGCTGCTCAAGGAGAGTGCAAATGCTCAATTGCTTCGAAGTAAAATGCTTGATATCGTTATAGATACAATTAATAATAGAACCGGTGGTGGTACCAAGTTTATCAACAGAAAAGATGCAAATTACTTCCCTGCTGCATTACAGGAAAGCAATTATCGCAAAGATTTCACTTCTGCTCTAAGTAGATATGTAAACATGGGAAACTATAAATACTCTCTATTTACAGATAAAATATACCAATGTATTTTTAAGGAGAATGCGAAAGAGTACAAACAAATTCTTAAACTTGCCGAAAGTGATAATGTACGTGAAACAATGTATGCTGAAGTGCTCAACAGTATTGCTTCATTTGAAACTGGTTTGGCTTTTGAGTTAGAACAAAAAAGCAGCTCACTTGGGCGTATGCTCGAACCTGTTGAAGTAGATCAGATATTCCATGAGTTTTCTAAACACCCTCAACAACGCCCTTATATTGATGATGCTCGTATCAAAATGGCTTCTCGTGACTTACATTTTAGAGATGCCTTACATATTAAATTAGAAGAATACATTCAATCTGTTTCACCAGTTGATTTTGAACGATTCCTGGGTGAACAAAGCGTTATTTTCGATGAACAGCTGAAAGAAGCTGAAGAAGTTATGAAACGCCTAAAACAGAGTGAGTAATGGACTGCATATATTTTAAAAGCATAAATGAAATTATAGCTATTCACAAAAAAACGGTGGCTGTCAGTGGTGGTGGTTCTGAAGGTATTATTGACCTCGGCTCTATTGAATGTGCTATAGAACAAATTCAAGACGACCTTTATTATCCTGAATTTGAGCATAAACTGACACATTTGCTTTGGGTAGCTAACAAATCTCATGGTTTTATTGATGGTAATAAAAGAATCGCCATTACAGCTGCTTCAATGTTTTTACTAATGAACGGTTATCTGTCAGTCGCAAAAGACTTTATGTACAGGATGGAAACAATAAGCTATCATGTGGCAGCCGGAAATATAGAAAAAGAACTTTTACTCGAAATAATAACTTCCATTCTATATGAAGAAGACTACTCAGAAGAATTGAAATTAAAACTGATTGATGCTTTTTCTAAAAATGCTGTAGATTTTGAAGAATAATCTCTTTATTGACTAATTCAACATACTAAAAGCAAAATAAATTACCCATGATAGTTCAAACGTGGGTAAAAAATTCCGAAACTCACACATGATAACATTATATTTTTGAAAACTAAAATATCAAAATGATTAAGGTTAACTAGAACAGCAGAACGATTATTAAAAAAGTTTACTGACTTAAAATTGATTACTAAAACAGGTGCTGGTCAAAGCATAGTCTATCTAATCAATTTATAGA
>CAIYTJ010000511.1 GCA_903929065.1 uncultured Bacteroidales bacterium
GACTGCCGATGCGTCTAAAAAAAATGAAGTCATAAACTTTGCTTCTGAAGTAAAAAATAAATTTCAAATAATTAATATTTTGGTAAACAATGCCGGAGTTTTTTTGCCAGGAAATATTTTGGAAGAAGCTGATGGAACCATCGAAAAATTGATTGATACAAATGTGTATAGTGCATATCATTTATCGCGTGAAATTTTGCCACAAATGATTGAACAAAAAAATGGTTCGGTATTTAATATATGTTCGACAGCAAGTACAGATGCTTATAAAAATGGAGGTTCATATTCTATTTCAAAATTTGCATTGCTCGGTTTTAGCAAACAATTGCGAATGGAAACACAATCAAAAAACATAAAAGTTACTGCAGTAATGCCGGGTGCAACTTTAACGGATTCATGGGCTGGAACTGATTTACCCGAATCGCGTTTTATAAAACCTGAGGATGTTGCCAAAACAATTTTTAGTATTTATTCATTATCTGATAGTGCCGATGTGGAAGAAATAATTATTCGACCACAGTTAGGTGATTTGTAAATGAAGAAGTTTGGAGTTTGTTGTTTGAAGTTGAATCTAATTAAATAAAAACTTTACGGCTTTGCAGCCTTGCGGTTAAAAATTATAAAATTAAATGCTACAAAATATAAGTTCATATATCGAAAGTTCAACAAATTATAATCGCAGAAAAACAATTTCTGTAAAAGTTGGTGACTTGATGATAGGAAGTGATTTTCCTATTCGTGTGCAAAGCATGACCACCACCGATACGCTGAATACTCAAGCATCTGTTGAGCAAATAAAAAGAATGGTGGATGCCGGTTGTGAATTGGTTCGACTTACTGCTCCAAGTATTAACGAAGCAAATAATTTAGCCAATATCAAATCCGAATTAAAGAAAATTGGAATTAATGTTCCGCTTGTTGCCGATATTCATTTTACTCCAAATGCTGCCGAAGCAGCTGCAAGAATTGTCGAAAAAGTTCGCATCAATCCTGGAAATTATGTCGACAAGAAAAAGTTTGAACAAATAGAATATACCGATGCAGAATATGATGAAGAAATTGAGCGCATACGAAATCGTTTTACTCCGCTTGTAGAAATTTGTATGCAATATGGAACTGCCATGCGAATAGGTACAAATCATGGTTCTCTAAGCGATAGAATCATGAGCCGTTACGGAGATTCTCCACTTGGAATGGTTGAAAGCGCGATGGAATTTTTACGCATTGCGGAGAATTTAAACTACCACAATATTGTTTTATCGATGAAATCAAGCAACCCAAAAGTAATGGTTGAAGCGTATCGTTTGTTGGTAAAAACAATGAATGAAAATAATATGTTTTATCCGCTTCATCTTGGCGTTACTGAAGCTGGTGATGGTGATGATGGAAGAATAAAATCGGCTTTGGGAATTGGTGCTTTACTCGAAGATGGAATTGGAGACACGGTTAGAGTTTCGTTAACCGAAGATCCCGAATTTGAAATGCCGGTTGCGAAAAAGTTGATAGCTCGTTATGATGGCAGAGTGGTTATCGGTAATCAGTTATCAGTAAACGGTGACCTGAAAACCGAAAACCGAA
>CAIYTJ010000512.1 GCA_903929065.1 uncultured Bacteroidales bacterium
ATAATTTTAAAGTAATTATCTTCAACGTCATGAATTAATATATTTTTAAAAACAAAATACTGAATTTTTATACTGTCAAAAGGTTGTTTGAAAAAAACAATACGACCTTCAATGTCCGAAAATGTTTTTTCAATAATGTCTGTTTTAGCAAACATAATTGCACTAGCCCCAACAATTGGTTCTTTTGTATTGTCTATAAGGTCAATAGTGATTAATTTCCTTTCATTTTTTTGCTTTTCAACTAAATAAAAGTTTGGTGTAGTATCTTTTTGAGGTTGTTTTTCACTGTTTAAAACTAATTTATTTCCAGATGAATACCATTTCCCTTTTGTCTCATTAATACTTCCACTTACAAATCGCGTATATAAGAAAGTTGAGTCTTTATTTAATTTTATAAAAGAACCCCATTCAAATCCACCTTTTGTTACATACTTTCCACAAAGACTGTCAATATTGTAAGTCGAGCAATTTATACTGATGAATGAAATGATCATTAAAATCAGTATTTTCGTATGTTTCTTTTCATATTCCATACATTTCTATTTATCCCATCTTTTTTAAAATTGGTGCTAACAACCGAGACCATGAGCCCTTTACCGCCGCACCAATGCATCGGTTTTATCTACTTTTACCTTTTCCACCGGATTCAATCGCCCGGGAGCAGGGGCTATTTTTTTATTTCGATTGTTCCATCCTGATTCCAAAAGTCATTATTGAGAATTAACTCTCCGGCCTTTTCCTGTTCCCACTTATTGGCGCTTTTAATATAAACGCGTGGAAATCCATTCAGAGGAATATATACAGTCATATTCATAAGCGTTCTTGTTTTACTGTTTAAACCTCCATCCCGCCAAATGCTATTATCCATACCATCGTGCTTATCATCACTAATCTTTATCATATCCTCCAAACTCATAGCCGTTTTTGAAACCAATAAGTTACAAACACGATTACAACGCTTTAAACTACTTTCGCTCTGCATCTCGTTAAAACTTAAGAAGTCGCTGTATAAATAATGATTTGTATGATACAATGTCCCATTATTTTTCCTTTCAATATGCACTTTATTATCAGGTGAAATCTCAATGCAGGCAAGTTCATTATTGTCGCCAATTATTAAAAAATGTGTCCGGCCTGATAAATACTTTTCCTGGTTTTTGATCACATCATCAACACTACGGCATTCACTAAGAATCATTCGAACTTTCCCTTTTCCTTCTGATTGTCTGTTTTCTTTCTTAACGCTGCTGGCTGTTGCTGTAAAAACTACTAATCCTTTTTCATTTATTCCGCCCTTAACTCCACCTTCTTTTCCTTCACCATACATTGCCAGATACTTAAATCCCTTTATAGGGGAAATAATTCTTAATGTAGTTTTAGAATTTTCATTCCAATCTCTGTTCTTTGCAATTAATAAACCTCCATCAACCACACTTGAGCCGATACAGCCCCATAAAGTGCAGGAAAACACAAAATTATACTGAAATATGTAAATCAAAATAAATATCAAAATCCTTTTCATAATCCATTTATTTGAGGTATCCACTACTGCTGCATGATTACATAATGTGGTTTAAATATTTACTATTACCGATTCCCAAGCGATACAATGAGTGTGGAAGCAGGGGTTATGTTAAGGGCTAGTTGTTTTTCATTCTATTTTTAATTTCAATAACTTTTAATTTCAATTTTTCTGGATGATCGATTCTGTTAAAGGCCGTTGGATTAATTGACATTACAGCCAATTCAAGCATTTCGTTGTCCGAAAGATGATCCAATTCTTTATGATAATAGAATTTACTCGCATTTTGTATTCCTATCACCGAAAATAAGAAATCTATTTTACTCAGATAAAAGTCCAAACACTTTTTGGGTGATACATCTCTGTCAAGTGCAAGTCCGACTGTCCATGTGTCAAAAGTATTGGTTTCTATACCGTAATTTGCGTCAATACAAGGACATGGATTTTTTATTTTCTTTAAATTGTCGTAACTCAAAAGTACAACGGTTTTATAAAAAAGAAATTTGTTTGTTGTTGATTTCTGGTCATATTCGGTGACTTGTCCATATACTTTATAAAATTTATCGGGTAAATCCTTACTTGTCTTAATAGTTTCGACCAAATTATCATAAGTCTTTCTGTCAATAACCTTGTCAAGTCTGTGATTAAGCCAAAAATAAAATCCAAAGAGAACCACTATGATCAAAGTCAAAGTCGCTAAAATACTTGTCGATATAATTTTCGTAATCTTCCTCACATCATATATGTTTTAAGTCCTATGCTGCCCACGCTTGCTTTATGTGGCAATTATATTTATCTATCGGTTTCCCACGTGATTCAATCAATCGCGAGCAGCGTGTTAGTGATTTGTTATTTTCTTTTCGTTTTCAATCCACCATTTTTCTTCCTCTTTTTGACGTGCTTTAATCGCTTCAGCTGATTCTGAACCAGAATTCCATGCCAGAGCATAATTTTCCCAACCATTCTTAACATACTTACTGTTTATACTGAATTCAGCTGCTCCCATATCACAACCATTTTTCCATTCACATTCAGGTATGCGATAATCACCCCAGTTACATTTTTTCGATTCATTTGATTTGTAGCTGGTCCAAATCCCTGTAAACTGATTGTTGTTAAAGCCATCTGCAATAAAGGATATTGCATCATATCTAATTTTACCTTCATTGTCTATATAAAAGTTAGTCGAAAAGGATCCGATAAGTTTACCAGTCCCTCTTTGCTTTGAGTCTTCATAAAATTCATAAATACCATTTACAAATCCTTGTTTTAATGGAGGCAAGTCACCTTCTACATAAATTCGAGCTTCTTTGATAACCATTTTACCCTGAAATGAACAGATATTTTCTTTTACTCTTGTTTTGCCGTAAATGAAATATTCAAGTTTGTCTGTCGGATTCTGAATTGCTGAAATAAAATGTATATAAAACCGCTGATAATTATCTCCAATAAAGCCAATCGGTTCTTGTCTTTCAACAATAGTAGTGTCATATTCTGATTTAAATTTA
>CAIYTJ010000513.1 GCA_903929065.1 uncultured Bacteroidales bacterium
ATATTAAGGACACATAGAACTCGCATGATCTAGACCTTTTATTTAAAAATTAATCATGAGGCTCGTTTCTAATAATATCATCTCTATATAACTCAACTATTTTTTTAAACTTCTTTAAGTTTTGAATATCCAGAGGCTTTTTACCTTGAACTTCTTTGATTATGATTTCTTTAAATTTTCCATTCTCAAAAACAATTTCTGCTTTACTTTCAGTATCTTGAAATTTACCGTGAACATGTATTGGTTCATGTTCTTGAGAATAGAATAAAAAAACTAATCCGAAATATTCGTATAATTTAGGCATAAACTTTTGTTTTGTAAATACAAAGATACATACTTCATTCGAAATTGCAATCAAATTTAATTAGAATTTTTAATACGAAAACACATTACATGTGACAGTTAGCAGTTGTAAAACCCGGATATCAAAATTCGGAACTCAGAACCCTTCTTTCTTTAGCATTGGGTTGAAACCCAACGCTCAGTCAAATCGCTCGTCGTTTAGCCACGAATGATATCGGGAGCGTGTGAAATTATTTACTTACGATTTCGTATTAACTATGAACTATTTACTATAAACTATAAACTATAAACTATAAACTATTTACTATATACTATAAAATCAGAACTAAAAATCCTTTCATTGTTGATAACTAATTTCATTTTGGAAAATATTTTTTCAAAATAACTTTTTTATCCATTTGAATATCAGCAATATAAGAATTATTTTGGAAAACTTTTTATTTTTGTTGATAAATGTTGATATCTTTATTTGGATTTTATAAAAAAATTTCATACAATTGTAAACGATTTTGTTGCGAAACAAAATTTATTTATTCACCTGATTATCAGCGGATAATCTTTTTGAAGTATTGGTGAATTGCAGGATAGTTAATACCTGAAATGAGAGAAGAACCTGGTGATCATAATTTTTAACGATCATGAAACTAGATTTTTCATACTTAAACCTAATCCGGATAAAAGAAATACCGGGTATGGTAAATGGGGTAACTGGAGTTGTAAAAAAATACAATCCGGTAACCCTGGGTGTTAAACCCTTTTTTGATTTATTAGTGGAGCAAGAATCGCAGCTCGAGCCATTTAGCGATCCTCGTGTCAGTCACCCGCTTACGCCAGTTATAAAAGACGATCGTAAGCGTGCTAAAGAGCTGGCACAGGCAATCGTTATTCAGGCAAAGGCTGTTGAAAAAGGCAAGTTACCGACTGTGTCGGAAGCTGCCTTTATGATTGTGCCGCTAATAAAAAAGTACCTGTACAAAATTGCTCTAAACAATTCAAAGTCTTTGGATAAGTCTGTCAAGAGTTTTCTTGCAGCGTTGAAAGACAATGAAGCGTTGAACAATGCTTCCACAACAACGGGAATCGACCAATATGTCGATGAACTGAAGTTGATTTACAACAGAATGGATATTAATACCGAAACCCGAAGAGCAGATAATGCAGGGCGTAGGATGATTAAAGAAAAGAAGTTGAGAGGAAGTATACTGGGTGCTTTAACCAATTTGTTGAAAGCCATTGATTTGGCTCAGGTACATAACACTGCAGTGGATTACACTCCTGTAATTGCGGAATTGAACGAATTGTTTGTTCCTTACAGGTCGTTGACCCGCAGCCGAAGTACCCGAAACAAAAATGCCGAAATAAAAAAACAAGCAGCCGCGTCGTCTCCTACAACTACTGCGACTGCCGGTTAACCAAGCGCATTTGTGTTTCAACACTAAGCCTCGTGTCCTGCTCACGGGGCTTTTTTATTACCCCGCTTTACTATCTCAATAAAAAATAAATAACTATCCAGTATTTCACCTAATCAAAAAGATTAACCACAAAAGTCACAAAAGAAATACATTCCGTCATGTCGGAATCTTCATTGCTTTACGAAATGCTTTTTGAAATCTTTTGTTTTTGCTTTTTGTTTGATGATTCTTTTAATTCAGATTAAATCTGTGATTCAGTTTCATTATATTATACAGCTTTTGTGAATCTTTTGTGGTTAAAAATACAACGTATACAAAAGCAAAAGACTTAACTCCCTTTATAAATACTGCTTATAAAACTGATCGTGCACAAAATTATAGATTGTGTGTAATGGTGCAAATTATTTTAATATAAATTATTGACTATAAAACGCCAAAAAAGCAAATAAAATACAATATACGGAAAGATATATTAAAATATGTATAAGAAGTTAGCAGTTGGCAGTTATCAGTTATCAGTTA
>CAIYTJ010000514.1 GCA_903929065.1 uncultured Bacteroidales bacterium
AATTTTCACTCGCAAAGACATTCCACGCAGCTGTTTTATATAAGTCATAATTACTTCTTCTGTTTTTGGTAATTATTCATGATGATACGGTTCGCCTTTTAAAATCGTCATTGCCCGGTAGACCTGTTCCACGAAAATCAATCGGATCATTTGGTGCGAAAACGTCATGGCCGAAAGCGAAACCTTTCCGTTTGCCCGGTTATACACTCTTTCGGAGAAACCGTACGGTCCGCCAACTACAAAAACCGTGCGCTTTACCGACGACAGCATTTTTTTGGATAGAAATTCCGAGAAACCTACTGAAGTAAACTGCTTGCCTTTATCATCGAGTAAAATAACATCATCAGTCGGGTCAAGCTGCTTCAAAATAAGCTCGGCTTCTTTTTCAAGCTGTTCATTCACCGATAGATTTTTCGTGTTTTTAAGTTCAGGAACGGTCACTGTTTCGAACGGAACGTAGAATTTCAACCGGCTTTGGTAATCTTCCTGTAATGTGATAAGGTTATTGTTGATAGTTTTTCCGACCGTTAACAGTATTATTTTCATTTATTTAGTCGTATTTTGGGTTTTGGCTTGCTATTTGTTAGAAATAAAATCAGTCAATTAATTGGTTTCGTGTGATAAAATAATGTATTTTTGCATCAGGATTTTCGAATCCGGTCCTGCCAGACAAATTATTACAGGAATCCGATTGATTAAAAATGTGTTTTGTAAAAATCATATCCAAATGAAAAAAATCAAATTCTTTTTGCTTCTTTCGAGCCTTTTGCTGGTTGTTCCATTTATAGAAGCACAATCCTCCGAAGTGTCGGCTGAAATAATCTCAGCCCTGAACGACGGTAATTCCAGCCAGCTTTCGGCCTTTTTGAATGCCAATGTTGAACTGGTTATTGACAATAAAAATGACGTATTCAGCAAGCAGCAGGCTTCCGGAATTATTGCCGATTTTTTCCGTAAAAATCATGTAAACAGCTTCCAGTTGCTCCACAAAGGTAATAAAGATTTAGCAAGTTTTGCTATCGGAATGCTAAAAACTTCGGATGGAAACTACCGCGTTTATGTGTTGACACGTAAAAATGAAATTCAACAACTCAGAATTGAACCCTCAAATGACTAACGATTTCGAACAACTTATCTCACTTTGGTTTGCCGAAGATATTGGCGATGGCGACCATACCACCCTTTCATGCATTCCGGCCACGGCCATTGGAAAATCACAGTTAATCATCAAAGAAGACGGCGTGTTGGCCGGAGTAGAAGTAGCCCGAAAGGTATTTCAGGCGTTTGATCCCGAACTGAACATGACGGTTTTTATACACGATGGCGCCGAAGTAAAAGTGGGCGACGTGGCCTTTGTGGTGGAAGGAAAGATCCAATCGTTGCTTCAAACCGAACGCCTGATGCTGAATATTATGCAGCGGATGAGCGGCGTTGCCACCCGTACCCGCGAGTATGTGAAAGCCCTTGAAGGAACCAACACCCGCGTGCTGGATACCCGCAAAACCACTCCCGGACTGCGATTGCTCGAAAAGGAAGCGGTAAAAATTGGTGGCGGCGTGAATCACCGCATCGGATTGTACGATATGATTCTGCTCAAAGACAATCATGTGGATTTTGCCGGCGGCATTGCACAGGCCATTCAGCGCTCCAAAGCCTATTTAAAGGAAAAAGGTAAGGACCTGAAGATAGAAATAGAAGTGCGCAACTTTGACGAACTGGCGCAGGTAATGGCCGAAGGCGGTGTGGACCGGATTATGCTCGATAACTTTACTCCCGAAAATACCCGCAAAGCCGTGGAATTGATTGCCGGAAAATACGAGACCGAATCGTCGGGCGGAATTACGTTTGCCACGCTAAAAGAATATGCCCGCTGTGGCGTGGATTATATCTCGGTGGGTGCGTTGACGCACTCGGTAAAAAGCCTTGATATGAGTTTTAAGGCTGTGTAATTAGCCGGAAATGATAAACGAAACGCCCGATTCTTGAATAGAATCGGGCGTTTTTGTTTATTGCTTTTCAAATTTATTTTTAATGCAAATCTATGAATTAATGTTTTGTGGTAAGTATTCTACCATTTCCAATTGATATCAGATAAATATTTCACATTCAATTTTTCGGATATTTTCTTTAATTCGTC
>CAIYTJ010000515.1 GCA_903929065.1 uncultured Bacteroidales bacterium
AACTGCTGATGCACATAATCAGTTTGACATATTGAAAATGCAGTATTTAGGACCACAGACTGATATTGTGGAAGCAGAAAATGCATTTATAAAATGGAATGAAGCCATCAAAGAAAATCAAAAATTATTTGATTCCGGTCAATTTGAAAGTGCAAAAAACAATTTACTTTACTTTGGGCAGGTTGGAATTAAGCAGGAAGTAATGAGCAAAGAAATTAAGGATATTGACGATTTTGCCACACAAAAAGCCCAGTTCCTTTATCAAAACTCTCAAGATATCGCCCAAAGTCTGAACACTCAGTTGTTTGTAATTATCGCTATCATTCTGGTGTTGATGATTGTTTTAGATTTTGGGTTGTATGGTTTAATTCAAAATCCGATTAAAGAATTGTCCGATAGTGCCAGACGATTCAGGGATGGTGATATGTCAGCACGAAGTCAGATTGATTCCAACAATGAATTCGGAGAATTATCCAACTCATTCAACAGCATGTTTCAAAGCGTACAGACTACCACAGAACTGAATAAAAAGACCGCTGCTTTGGCCGAATTAATGCTATTAGTTGAAGATCCGAAAAACTTTTTCGTATCAATTCTTCCTGCCATTGCCGGTTTTACGAATTCTCAAATGGCTGCGGTTTACTTACTTAGTAACGATAAAAAACAATTTGAGCACTATCACTCATTTGGCATGGAAAATCAAGCCAGACAGGCATTTGCTGCAGATAATTTTGAAGGCGAATTTGGTTCTGTGCTTTCTTCGAAAAAGATTCAGACCATATCGAGAATACCCAAAGACACCCGTTTTATATTTCATACGGTAAGCGGAAAGTTGGTTCCACGCGAAATAATTACTATTCCGGTTCTGTCAGGAAAGGAAGTGGTAGCCATTATTTCACTGGCCAGCATACGTACCTATACTCCTCAATCCGAGTTGCTTATTCATAATGTTCAACACACACTTAGTGCGCGTGTTGAAGGAATAATTGCCTATGTTCGTTTACAGGAATTATCTGCAAAACTGGAACTGCAAAACAGAGAGCTTGAAACTCAAAAAACAGAACTATTTGCCCAATCTACTGAATTGACTGAACAAAACAGGGAATTGGAAACACAAAAAAATCAACTAAATGAAGCCAACCGACTAAAGACAAATTTCCTTTCGAATATGAGCCATGAGCTTCGAACGCCGCTTAATTCGGTTATCGCATTGTCCGGAGTTTTAAACCGCAGGTTGATGAACAAAATTCCGGCCGACGAATACAGTTACATTGAGGTGATTGAGCGTAATGGAAAGCATTTACTTTCGCTGATTAATGATGTGCTTGACATTTCCCGCATTGAAGCAGGACATGAAGACATCGAAATTTCTAAATTCAGTGTCAATGATTTGGTTGCTGATCTACAAAACATGATTCAGCCGCAGGCAAAGCTAAAAAATATTGAATTGAAACTGAAAGAAAACGACAAAGAGGTTTTTATAAACAGTGACATTTCGAAATGCCGCCATATTATGCAGAATCTGATTGGAAATGCTGTGAAATTTACCGAAAAGGGGAAAGTGGAAATTGAAGTTTTGCAAAAAGAAGATCATATTGAAATCAGCGTTGTTGATTCCGGCATTGGTATTTCTGACAACAATATAGCTCATATTTTTAATGAATTCAGACAGGCCGATGCCACCACTTCCCGTCGGTATGGAGGAACAGGACTTGGACTGGCCATTGCTAAGAAATATGCAAATTTATTGGGTGGAACTATTTCGGTAAAAAGCACACCGGATATAGGTTCAACATTTACGCTTATTTTGCCTCTAAAATACAATGAAGAGAATAAGATAGTTGAAACAAAAACTGATTTTCATGAAATTAAGCCTCTTATACCTCTTCTACCGGCAAAACCGGATAGTTCAAAATCAATCTTATTAGTAGATGATAGCGAGCCGGCACTTATTCAGCTACGCGATATATTAGAGCAGGCAAATTATAGAATTCTGGAAGCACATAATGGCTCTGAAGCTTTAGGAATTATTTCTGCCAACATTCCGGATGCTATCATTTTAGATTTAATGATGCCCGAAATAGATGGTTTCCAGGTGTTGGAAACTATCCGTAATGCCGAATCGACAGCTAATATTCCCGTTTTGATTCTTACAGCTAAACAACTGACAAAAGAGGATCTCAAGTTTTTAAAACGAAATAATGTTCATCAATTAATACAAAAAGGAGATGTGAACAGGGCTGAATTATTAAAAACAGTGACCGATCTGGTATTTGTTGATACACCGGAACAAGTAGTTACAAAAGTAACGCTTCAAAAAATTAAAGGTAAGCCGAACGTATTAATCGTTGAAGATAATCCGGACAATATGACCACCGTCAAAGCATTACTTGGTGACAAGTTTAGAATTTTTGATGCAAAAGACGGAAATGAAGGCATAAAAATGGCCAAAAAACATATTCCGCACCTGATTTTAATGGATATTGCCCTGCCTGATATTGATGGAATAGAAGCTTTTAAAACGATACGACGTACCGGTGAATTAAGTCACATACCGGTTATTGCTCTCACGGCCAGTGCCATGACTTCGGAACGTGAAACCATTCTGTCGCACGGTTTCGATGCGTATATTGCAAAACCTATTGATGATAATGATTTTTTCAGCACAATTGATCGCGTATTATATGGAAAATAAAAAAATAAAAATTCTCGCCATCGATGATAATTTCGACAACCTGATAACACTTCAGGCATTGATAGTGGAGTCTTTTCCAACTGCAGAAATTATATTGGCATTGAACGGGAAGGAAGGACTGGCGTTAGCAGCATCAGAAGACCCGGATGTAATACTTCTGGACATTGTTATGCCTGAAATGGATGGATATGAAGTCTGTCGGAAATTAAAATCAGATACAAAACTCAGCGAAATTCCGGTTGTTTTTGTAACTGCACTGAAGGGCGATAAAGAAAGCAGAATCAACTGTTTGGAAGCCGGAGCTGAGGCGTTTTTGTCGAAACCAATTGACCAAAGCGAATTAATAGCACAAATTCGTGTTATGATTAAAATTAAAGCTATAAACAGTCAACGAATTGGTGAAAATGTACGACTTTCAACTTTAGTAGAAGAGAGAACTAAACAGCTAAACAGCACTCATACAGCCACATTGAATCTGATGGAAGATTTGAAAAGTGAAAATATAGCACGGCAAAAATCGGAAGATGCACTTAAAGCCAGCGAATCACTTTACCGGTCATTGTTAGATGCTTCACCAGACACAATTGCTGTTACTGACATTACCGGCAAAATTCAAATGGTTTCGCCAAATGGTTTAAAATTAATAGGATATAAAACTGAAGCAGAACTAATAGGAAAATATTTAGGTGAATTTTTGGTTCCGGAAGATGTAGAACGAGCCATTAAGAATATCAAATATATGTTTGATGGAATTTTTAATGGTCCTGAGGAATACAGAATAATTCGTGGAGAAGGTTGGGTAGATGTTGAAATTAATGCTGAGTTTGTAAAAGATGAAAATGGAAATCCAACCCGAATTGTATTTGCAATTCGTGATATTACTGAACGAAAAATCAGTCAGCAAGCATTGATTGACAGCGAAGAAAAATATCGTTTTATGACAGAACATACCAGCGATGTTCTTTGGCACATGGATTATAACTTTTGTTTTGATTACGTTAGTCCGGCAATAGAGCGAATGCAGGGTTATAAACCAGAAGAACTGATTGGAAAGTCAATTTACAGCCTTTTAAATGAGGATGGAATCAGACATATTGAAGAGGAAGTTTCAAAGGTAAGAAGTAAGTTGGAAGCAGGTAACCTGGAACCCGAAATGCAATTTGAATACGAATCCATTTGCAAAGATGGAAGTTGGATTTGGGTAGAAGTAAATGTGACAATTCAGTTGAACGAAGAAATGAAACCTTCCGGATTTCATGGAATTACCCGAAATATAACGGAACGTAAAAAAGTAGAAGAATCGTTACGCGAAAGCGAAATTAAATATTTCAACCTTTACAGTTTATTCCGGTTAATGAGCGATACTATGCCCGATATGATGTGGGCAAAAGATACTGAAGGCAAGTTTACATTCACCAATAAAGCATTTTGTGATAATCTGTTAGGAGCAATTGATATTTATGAACCAATTGGTAAAACAGATGCTTTCTTTATGAACCGCGAAAGAAAATCGCATCCCGAAAATCCTGACTGGCATACATTTGGTGAGTGTTGTGCAAATTCAGATTACGAAACTTTTACCGGGCAAAAAACAATACAGTTTGACGAATTTGGCACTGTTAAAGGAAAATTCATTTATCTCGATGTTCATAAAGCCCCATTGTTTAACAGCCGGAATGAAATCATAGGATTAGTGGGCACAGCCCGTGATATAACTGCCCGTAAACAAATTGAAAATGATCTGGAATCCAGCCGATTAGAACTTCAAACTATTTATGATAATGCACCGGTAATGATGTGTGTTGTGGACGAGAAAAGAAGAATTCAATTTGCCAATAAAGCTTTTACTGCCTTAACAGGTTTTACGGAGGAAATGATAGTTGGTGGCGTTTTGGGCGGCGTAATTGGATGTATAAATTCTTTTGACAACGTTAAGGGTTGCGGTTATGGACCAAAATGTGGTTCCTGCAAGCTGCGTATTGCCATGGATCAAACTCATAAAACAGGTATTGGAGTAACTAATATTGAATATAATTCTACCCTGAAAATCGGAGGTAAAAGTGCCGAAGTTTATTTACTTGGTTCTACTGCTTTAATCAAATCGAATAAAAATGAAAGTTTACTGCTGTGTTTGCACGATATAACAGATCGTAAACATGCTGAAGAAGGATTGCAAAAGAGTGAAAATTTACTTCGAACCTTTATTGACAATTCACCTTTCGAAATTTGGGCGAGAAACAAAGAAAATATTGGTATTCTCGAAAACAAAAAACTGGTAGATCATTATGGATCTATAATTGGTCAAACACCTCATTCTGACACGAGAATTGATAAAAAAATAGCGAATCAGTGGCAGCAAATTAACGACCGGGTTTTTGCCGGAGAAATCATCGATGAAGAATATGAATTTGAAATACAAGGTCAAAATCGCAGTTATCAGCAAATTGTTTTTCCAATCATAGAAGCCGGTACAACAGTAGGTATCGCTGGATTTAATATTGACATTACCGATAAGAAAATAGTAGAAGAAAAAATCAGGGAAACTAATGTCAGGCTTGAACTTGCCATGCAAATTTCGAATATGTCCTGGTGGGAAATGGATATTTTAACGGGTGACGTACATTTTGGTATCAAAAAAACTGAAATGATTGGATTTCCGCCCGAGAAATTTACACATTATAAAGATTTTATGGAACTGGTACATCCCGATGATTATGACAATGCAATGAATTCGATGCGGAATTATTTGTATGGAAATGCTGAAAAATATGAAACAGAATATAGAATATTAACTTCTACAGGAGATTATAAATGGTTTTATGATATTGGTTCAGTTTCTAAAAGGGATGAAAATGGAAAACCACTAACCGTATCGGGTTTGGTAATTGACGTGACTTACCGCAAAGATGCTGAAAAAGAATTAGCCGAACAGAAACGATTTTTTGAACAGATGTTTATGCAATCGTCCTTAAGTACTCAAATTCTTGACAAAGATGGATGGTGTGAGCGGATTAACCCGAAGTTAAGCGAAATATTTGGAGTCCAGCCTGAATTTATTGAAGGAAATGTGTATAATATTTTTAAGGATGCCGAAATCATTCGAAAAGGGATTGATCATAAACTGAAAAAAGTATTTAAAGAAGGGAAGAGCATCGAATGGGAAGTTTTATTTGATATTGGAAAAGCAGCAGATTCTCAGAATATTCATGTTGATGAAAAGAAAAAAGTATGGTACAGCAATTGGGCTTATCCGATACTTGACCAAAATAATGAAATATCCCATGTGATTATTCAACACAGCGATATTTCAGACAGAAAAGCGGCTGAAAAAGCATTGTCGGAAACTCAGGAACAATTAAAGAAGTTTGCTGCCCATCTTCAAAATATCAGGGAAGATGAACGAAGTTTACTGGCACGCGAAATTCACGATGATTTAGGTCAGATTTTAATAGCTATGAAAATAGACTTGGGATTATTGAAGCAAAATGTGCTTAAAGTAATACCTAAAAAAGAATTCGATAAATATAAAGTGAAATTCGAAGAACTCTACAAGCTGGTTGACGACACACTGAAATCAGCTCGTCGGATAATGACCGATTTGCGGCCTGAAGTGCTTGATTTACTCGGATTTGTAGAAACAGTAAATCAGCATCTTAAAAGTTATCAGGAGCGTAACAAAATTAATTGTAAGTTTATAAACCATTCTGAAGGTCTTTTCCTAAATAATCAACAGTCGGTGGCAATGTATCGAATTGTTCAGGAATCGCTAAATAATATTTCAAAACATGCGAAAGCAACCGAAGTTAATATACTTCTTGCTCAGTATGAAGGTAACCTGATATTGGAAATTGCCGATAATGGAGTTGGTTTTGATACCAAAGACAAAAAGCATTTGGATTCATATGGTTTATTGGGGATGAAAGAGCGGGTTTTCCTTTTGGAAGGTGAACTTAGCATAAATTCCCAAAAAGGGAAAGGAACAATTGTTAGAGTTGTAATGCCGCAGAAACACTTATTAAAAGAAAACTTAATAGATTTTGATCAGAATTAAACGTAATAATGCCATGAAAATAGAAAATTTTAAAGACATAATAGATATGCAAAATACTGAAAAAGAATTGTTTAGTAATGTGTTTGATTTAGATGAAATGCAACGAATTCAGGATTTGTTTTCGGATGCAACAGGCGTTGCTTCTATAATTACATATCCTAACGGAGTTCCGATTACAAAACCAAGTAATTTCTGCCAGCTGTGCGAAATTGTGAGAAGTACCGATAAGGGACTGGCCAATTGCATAAAATCAGATGAATGTGCGGGAAGACAGTTGGAGAAAGATAAGGGATTAAACTTGGAGACTTGTAAAAGTGCCGGTTTGTTGGACACCGGTGCAAAAATAGTCTATGATGATAAACATATCGCCAATTGGATGATTGGACAGGTTCGCAGTGATACAACCGACGAACAAAGAATTATTGATTATGCCGACGAAATCGGAGTAGATAAAGCATCATATCTGGAAGCATTAAAAGAAGTTCCGGTGATGACCAAAAGTCGATTCGAAAAAGTGGCTGACATGCTCACAGCATTTATAAATGAAATGTTAGAAAAAACAATTCAGAACAAATTACTTAAAATGCAGATTGCTGAATTAAAACAAGTTAATGAGCTGTTGAACAAAAGTGAAGAATCATTAGCAATTACACTTAATTCAATTGGAGATGGTGTAATAGCAACTGATAAACAAGGTTTAATTGTCAACATGAATCCAATTGCTGAAAATTTATGTGGCTGGGCTTTAAATGAAGCATCTGGAAAACCGTTGGCCGAAGTTTTCAGAATTATAAATTCAGGTACCGGAATTTTGCAGGAAAACCCTGTTGAAAAGGTATTGACATCAGGTGAAATAATCGGATTAGCTAACCACACGGTTTTAATATCAAGGAATGGACAAAGATATCAAATTGCTGATAGTGCAGCTCCTATCAAAACGAAGGACGGTGAGATTACAGGAGTGGTTTTAGTATTCTCGGATGTTACTGAAAAATATAAAGCTGAGATTGAATTAAAAGAAAGTGAACGTTTTTTGAAGGAAACTCAGAGTGTAGCAGGTCTGGGTACTTATACAACCGATATTATTAATGGCCATTGGGAGAGTTCCGAAGTTTTAGATACAATTTTTGGTATTGGGTCCGATGATGACAGATCGGTAGAAGGTTGGTTATCGATAATTCATCCCGACTGGAAAGCACAGATGAGTGATTATTTTACATATGAAGTTATTGGTAAAAAGAAACGTTTTGATAAAGAATATAAAATTGTTCGCAAATCTGATAAAGCAGAACGGTGGGTTCATGGGTTGGGAGAACTTGTATTTGATACAAATGGAAATCCGGTAACAATGATTGGTACTATCCAGGATATAACCGAACGAAAAGAATCAGCTGAAAAAATACGTTTAAGTGAAGAGAAATACCGGGAAATTTTCGAAAGTGTTCAGGATGTGTTTTATAAAGTTGATTTAAGCGGAAAAATTCTTGATTTTAGTCCATCTGCAAAAAAATATCCGGATATCTTCGATTTTAAATCTCCTCAAATGTATATTCACGATTTATATTTTGACATTAATGACAGAAAAAAACTGCTAAGTTTGATTTACAAAGATGGTGAAATCCATGATTACGAACTGGACTTAAAAGGCAAATCCAACCAAATTATTCATGTGTCAATTAACGCCTACTTAGTAAAAGACTCAAACGGTAATCCGACACACATTAATGGAGCTATCAGAGATATAAGTAAACGTAAAATTGCAGAAAATGCCCTGCGTGAAAGCGAACGTTTTTTGAAAGAAATTCAAACTATTGCAATGATTGGTAACTGGACCATCGATTTTGCGAAAAATGAATGGTACAGTTCAGAAGTACTTGATGAGATTTTAGGTCTCAATAATAATTCTTCTCATAATTTAAATTCATTATCAGGTCTTTTATATTCCGATTGGTTCGATATACTATCGGATTATTTCCAAAACGAAATACTTCCAAACAAAACACATTTTGATAAAAAGTTTGAGATTGTCAGACAAAATGATAGCTCAGTTCGCTGGGTTCATGCAATTGGCGAATTAAAACTGGATGAAAACAACCAACCATTAGTTATGATAGGTACCGTTCAGGATATTACGGAACGAAAAAATACGACTGAAGCGTTGAGAAAATCTCAGGAAGAACTTAAGAAATTTGCATCACATCTTCAGAATGTACGTGAAGAAGAACGAAATTTACTAGCCAGAGAAATTCATGACGATTTAGGTCAAATTCTTATTGCCATGAAAATTGATTTGGGATTGTTGAAACAAAGTGTTCTGAAAACTGTAAATGAAAAAGACTATCAGGATGTTAAGACAAAATTTGATAATCTGTATCTTATGCTTGATAACACGTTGAAATCAGCACGCCGGATAATGACAGATCTGCGACCAGAAGTACTTGATATGCTTGGATTTACAGATACGGTGAAACAGCATCTTGATAATTTCCAGCACCGGCATAAAATTCAGTGTTTATTTGAAACCAATGCTAAAGATTTAAATCTTGACTCGCAACAAACTGTGGCTTTGTTTAGAATTGTTCAGGAAGCACTTAACAATGTCGCAAAACACTCCAGAGCAACAGAAGTTGTAATAAAAGTGGCGGAAAAAAAGAAAAATCTAACCCTTGAAATCAATGATAATGGTGTCGGATTTGATAAAGATGAAAAGAAAAGCACAGAATCATTTGGACTAATGGGAATGAAAGAACGTGTTTTTTTATTAGATGGAGAATTGACAATTTATTCAGAAAGAAAAACCGGAACGACAATTAAAGTTTCGATGCCGTACGAAAATGCATTTGTTATTTAATATTCAACGATTATTTATTAATATAAAATTAAGGTATATGACTAAGGTATTTATTGTGGACGATCATGAAATTATACGTGAAGGTCTTAAGCGAATTCTCAACGAAGAAATTGATATGAAAGTAGTTGGAGAAGCTGAAAATGGAAATGAAGTTATGAAAGGAATTTCTGAAACAGAATGTGATATTTTATTGCTCGATTTGAATATCCCGGGTCGCAAAGGTGCTGATTTAATTGAAGATGTGAAAAAGAGAAAGCCCAAACTTCAAATTCTGATTCTAAGCATTCTGCCTGAAGATAAATTCGCATTACCATTGTTAAGAGCTGGTGCGTCTGGTTATCTGTGCAAAGATTCAGCTTTGAATGAGTTGGTTTTAGCCATCAGAAAAGTTTATTCTAAAGGGCGATATTTGAGTACAAATTTAGCAGAACAACTGGCATTCGACGTGTTAACCGATGAGAAAGAAACTCATCGAAAACTTACTATTCTGGAATCAAACATAATGAAATTGATTGCTCAGGGAAAAGAATATTCTGAAATTGCTGCAGACCTTTCACTGAGTATTAATTCTGTAACTGCGTGCAGAAGAAAAGTACTTGAAAAACTTAATGTAAAAAACAATGTTCAGTTAACGCATTATGTTCTTAAAAATAAGATATTTGATGAGCATTCAAATTAGACCAGAATAAAAAGAGAAAAAATCAAACTGAAATCAGTAAATCGCACGCATTTTAACCTAAATATGATTTAAGTCTACAAAATTTGCATTTTTTGTAGCATTTTTTAGGTATCTGACTGATATTATTGCAATTGATTACAATAATAGTATTATATTTGCAAATGAAACATCTTTTAAATTATTTAAAGTTCTGAATTCAATAAATCGCATTTAATTTTTTTAAACAGCTTACTAATCAAATTAATATAAACTTTTTAAATTTAATATTATGATAAACGTATTC
>CAIYTJ010000516.1 GCA_903929065.1 uncultured Bacteroidales bacterium
CATATCAGATAAACCAATGTAACAGCCTCTGAAATGACCGACGAAATGCCTGCACCTTCAATGCCCATTTTTGGAAAACCGAAATGCCCAAAAATAAGCGTGTAATCAAAAAATATATTTGTAATAGCCATTAATACTGCCGAAGTGGTCAGAATGCGGGTCTGTGTAATACCTACATAAAATCCACGAAAAATAACAGTCAGAAATGCAAAAAAGAAACCATAAATTCGCCAGTTCATATATTGAACCGAGGCGTGGTATACATTTTCGGAACTTACAAGCATTTTCATAATATACGGAACGCCTTTAACCGAAATGCTGAAAATGATTATAGCAAGCAAAAAATTAAAAAGCAAACTGTTATTGAAAATCGGACCAATCTGACGGTAGTTTTTCTCGCCATTCCTTCGTCCGATAAGAATTTGAGCACCCTGGCTAAATCCGAATCCAATCATAAAAACCGCAAAATAAAATACACCTCCAATAGCCGAAGCACCCAATTCAATCTCTCCAACGCGGCCTAAAAAAGCAGTATTAGTGACATTAATGATGTTTTGAGCCATCAAAGTCAGAAAAATAGGATATGTTATTTTAAAAAGATTCTTATTGGAAGTCATCGGTTGTTTGCTTAAAAAAAGAAGTTGCAAATGTACAAAAATTCCATGTTTGTCACATTGAAAAAATTCAAATGAGGTGAAATTATTGTTTTCTAAGTAAAAAAATAGCCTGAGCTTCACCTATTGGTTCTACTCAGACTATCATTTGCAAAATTACAAGAATGAATTGTGTTTATCTAATGGTTTAATTGCATAACATAAGTTTCTTACCACCAGGGAATCGGAACTTTTGATTCTTCTTTCTGACTCTGTGGTTTTTTCTGTAAAAGTTTATTTGCCGTATTTTTTGGCAGCGTATTAGAAAAATAATTTTTTCCGTTCATAACGTCGATGATAGCTTGTTCCACTTCATTTATTCCACTCGATTTCAAAATGAATCCTTTAACACCAAGGTCTTTCATTTTGTTGTAATATTCTTCATCTCCAAACATAGTGAAAACAATAATTTTCATTTCAGGCAAAATTTCTAGCGCTCTTTGAGTTGCCTCCATACCATTCATTTGAGGCATGTCAATATCCATGAGCACTAAATCGGGAGCCGGAAGTGTTAGCATTTCAATAAACTCTTTCCCATCCGAAGCTTCTCCCACAACATTTCCAAGATTTTCCACAGTGATAAGTGATTTCAAACCCTGACGGAAAATCAGATGATCATCAACCAGAATGATGCTTGGCTTTTTAATAAAAGGTGTTTTCATGGTTTTAATATTTAGAGGTGAATTAAAATTGGTTTTCTCGTTTTATATTTTGCTAAGGTATGGTAAACAGTGCTTTACTGCAACTGTATTAAAGAGTAAAAATCAATGGAAAAGGAAGTATATTGGGTAGGTATTAATCAGCATATCGGCATACTCCAAAAGGAGTAGTTGTCGGTTTAATGTGCCGAATATGAAAGGTTTGTTGCTTGAAGTTGTCTGTGATTGGGAAGATTATGAAATTAAATATACCAACTTGGTTTAAACTTCAATAATCTTATTTTTCAGGGCAAAAAGTATTAATGTTGCGGTATTTTTACTGGATGTTTTTTCAAGTAAATTCGAGCGGTGAGTTTTTACTGTTTTTGGACTGATATTAAGTTTGAGGGCAATTTCGTCGGTGGTTAATCCAAGGCATATTTCTTTAAGCACATCAATTTCACGCTCTGAAAGATTGTTATGTTCAGGGGTTTTCTTTGTTTCATTCCGACCGAAATTCTGAATTATTCTTCTGAGAAGTTCATTGGAGAAATACGTTTCGCCTTTCATTACATCGTGAATTGCTTTTTCAAGTTCATTAATTCCAGTGGATTTCAGAACAAACCCTTTAACGCCAAGATCAATCATTTTATAATAATAATCTTCGTCGCTGAACATGGTCAAAGCAATAATTTTCAAATCCGGAATCAAGTCTAGGGCTTTTTGAGTGGCTTCCATGCCATTCATTTGAGGCATGTCAATATCCATTAAAACCAAATCAGGCTTGCTATGCGAAAGTATTTCAATAAATTCATTGCCATTTGACGCTTCTCCAATTACCGTTGCGATTCCTTCGGCAGTAATCATTGCTTTCAAACCCTGTTGAAATATCAAATGGTCGTCAACAATTATAATAGATGGTTTTTTGAAAGGATTCAGATTCATAGCAGAAGATTAAATTTGATAAATTATATGAACTTTAATGGTACTTTTATCTGATAATTTACACCGCTAAGCGGCTTACTTGCCATTTTAATCTCGCCGCCGATTGTTTCAATTCTGCTTTGAAGGTTAAACAATCCCATTCCTTTTTTTTCAGAAAGTGTTTTTTCAATATCAAATCCGATTCCATCATCATTATATTGCAAATTAATCTGATTACCGCTATCAACCAATTTAATAAATATATTATTCGCTTTCGCGTACTTAATTGAGTTGTTGACACATTCAATTATGGCACGATACAGAGCTACTTCGATCTCCATTTCAAGTCTCCTTGTCAGATTACTTTCGAAATTTATACTCATATCATTGGATCCATCCAGCTTATTTACAAAGCTTTGTAATGCAGAAGTGAGACCATAATTTGCCAGTAGGTGAGGGCTTAACTTGTACGAAATTTCTTTTACGGTAGTTAATGCTTCTTCGAGAATTTCTTCGGCTTTGAGAACAATTTCTTTTCGGGAACGATTACTTTTCGGCCTTTCCGACCATTGTAAATACATTTTGATGGTCG
>CAIYTJ010000517.1 GCA_903929065.1 uncultured Bacteroidales bacterium
AATTATATGATTCAATCTGTTGATATTAGGGAACTTAATGAACGTATTGAGAAACAAAGTTCATTTGTTGATGCGTTAACCATGGGAATGGACAAGGTGATTATCGGTCAGAAACATCTTGTAGAATCTTTATTAATCGGTTTATTGTCCGATGGACATATTTTATTGGAAGGTGTGCCGGGTTTGGCAAAAACACTTGCCATTAAAACACTATCTGATTTGATAAAAGGTGATTTCAGTAGAATTCAGTTTACTCCGGATTTGTTGCCTGCAGATGTACTTGGAACCATGATTTATAGTCAGAAAAAGGAAGAATTCAGTATCAAAAAAGGACCGATTTTCGCTAATCTGGTACTTGCCGATGAAATTAACCGTGCTCCGGCAAAAGTTCAGAGCGCATTGCTTGAAGCTATGCAGGAACGTCAAGTAACAATCGGTGAACATACTTATAAATTGGATGAACCGTTTCTGGTTCTAGCTACTCAAAACCCGATTGAACAAGAAGGAACTTATCCACTTCCTGAAGCTCAGGTTGACCGTTTTATGCTGAAAGTGATTATCAATTATCCAAAAAAAGAGGAAGAAAAATTGATTATCCGCCAGAATTTATTGAAAGACAAACCAACAGTTTTGCCAATACTTTCACCAAAAGATATTATTGAAGCACGCGATGTCGTTCGTCAGGTTTACATTGACGAAAAAATTGAACGTTATATTGTTGATATTGTCTTTGCAACCCGTTACCCACAGGATTATGGATTGGATTCATTGAAAGAAATGATTTCGTTTGGCGCTTCACCCCGTGCATCAATAAATCTTGCTTTAGCAGCACGTGCTTACGCATTTATCAAACGCCGTGGTTATGTGATTCCTGAAGATATTCGTGCTGTTTGTTACGATGTTTTGCGTCACCGTATTGGATTGAGCTACGAAGCTGAAGCAAATAACATGACTTCCGACGAAATTATAACAGAAATTTTGAATACAGTTGAAGTACCATAATTAATTTCCAATAAAATAATTTCCAATTTTCAATTAAATGTTGGATGTTGGAAAATGTAAAACTAATTGGAAATTGAGAATTGATTAATTAGCACATTGAGTTTGTGGAAACGAGTGAATTAATAAAGAAAGTACGGAAGATCGAGATCAAAACACGTGGTTTGTCCAAGAATATTTTCGCAGGAGAATATCATTCGGCATTCAAAGGACGTGGTATGACATTTGCCGAAGTGCGTGAATATCAATATGGTGACGATATTCGTTCTATTGATTGGAATGTGACTGCACGATTCGGGCATCCTTACCTCAAAGTTTTTGAAGAAGAACGTGAATTGACTGTAGTTTTGCTAATTGATGTTTCCGGGAGTCGTGAATTCGGTACTGTTTCGCAACTCAAAAAGGATATTTTTACAGAAGTTGCTGCTACACTTGCATTTTCTACCATTCAAAATAACGATAAGATTGGAGTTATTTTCTTCTCGGATAAGATTGAAAAGTTTATACCTCCAAAAAAAGGGAAAAAACATGTTTTACATATAATTCGGGAACTTATTGATTTTGAGCCAAAAAGTTATAAAACAGATATCGCCGGAGCTTTACGCTATTTTACCAATGCCATCAAAAAAAGTTCAACAGCTTTTATCATTTCAGATTTAATTGACAATAACAACTTTGAAAAAGAACTGACTATTGCAAGCCGAAAGCATGACGTGGTTGCATTACAGGTTTATGATATTCGGGAAACCGAATTGCCGGATGTTGGTTTGGTAAAACTGAAAGATGCAGAAAGTGGAGAGAGAATCTGGGTTGATACATCTGATAAGCGTTTGAGAACCAGTTATAAACATGCCTGGGGCCAAGGTCAACTGACACTTCAGAAAACATTCACAAAATCGGGCGTTGATTTAGTTTCAATGAGCACTTCTGACGATTATGTCAAAGCGTTAATGAAACTTTTTAAAATGAGAGCTTAATTCATTGATTAATTTGCAAATTACATTTGCTAAAATAGATAATTTGATTGTATGAGAAAAACCATTCTATTTTTGTTTTTCGCTGTTTTGGTGTATTCTCAATCAGTTGCTCAAAAAATAACTGTTAATTCCAACATGGACTCAACCGTTATTCTGATTGGAAATCAGGCACATCTTACTTTTGAAGTTTCGCAACAGCCAAATCAAAAAGTGATTATGCCATATTTTTCCGATACAATTATCGGTGGACTGGAATTGGTAGAACCTGTAAGAATTGACACAGTAAAATCACCCGATGGGCATTTGCTTGTAAAACAACATTATACGGTTACTTCTTTTAAAGATTCGCTATTATATGTTCCCTCATATCCATTTGTGTTGAATGGCGACACGGTTTGGTCAAAATCACTATCTCTGAAAGTGGTTCAACCATACAAAATAGACACCGCTTCGCATACAATAGCCGATATTAAACCTGTTTTTGATTCAAAATTTGATTGGGCAGATTTCTTTAAAGATTTGTTTAGTATTTGGTTTATAGTGTTTTTACTGGTGATTTTATATGTTTTGTATTTGAGATATTTTAGAAAAAAACCGGTTTTGACTGATAAGGAAACAAAACTTCTATTACCTGCTCATTTGGTTGCCTTGAGTCAGCTTGATAAAATCAAACAGGAAAAACTCTGGCAACAAGACCGGCATAAAGAATATCACACTGAACTTACCGATGTAATTCGTGAATATATTGAGCGGGTTTTCAACATTAACAGTATGGAAATGACTTCTGATGAAATTTTGGATCATTTGAAGATGCTTCGTATGGAACAGAAATCAACTTACATGGGATTACAACAAATATTACAATTGGCTGATTTAGTGAAATTTGCAAAATGGAATGCAACACCGGATGAACATGAACTAAGTCTTCTGAATGCCTATTTATTCATAAATCAGACTAAGGTTGAAGAAGTGAAACCACTTGAAGAATTAAAAAAGGAAGAGACGAAAGAAAATTGATTCGATGTTTTTATTCTAAATTAATAAAGTTATATTGTTTAAAATGACAATTCATAATCCTGAATATCTGTTTTTATTATTGCTTCTGATTCCGGTTGTGCTTTGGTATATCTGGGAGATGCAAAAATCTGATGCAAGCTTACAAATATCTTCCTACAAGAATTTGGTTCAATTTCCGCAAAGTTATAAAATCAGGTTAAGACATACATTATTTATATTAAGGTGTTTAGCTGTAACTGCTATTATAATTGCACTTGCAAGACCACAAGCTTCAAATAGTTGGAGAACTCAAAATACCGAAGGAATTGATATTATGATGGCATTAGACCTATCGGGGACTATGTTGGCAGAAGATTTGAAGCCCAGCCGGTTAGAAGCGGCTAAAACAGTTGCCTCTGAATTTATTCTTTCACGTCCAAATGATAATATCGGACTGGTTGTTTTTGCCCGTGAAAGTTTTACACAATGCCCATTGACCATTGATCATGCTGTTTTAATAAACTTATTCAACAGTGTAAAATGGGGATTAATTGATGATGGAACAGCCATCGGTCTTGGACTTGCAAATGCAGTTAACAGGATTAAAGACAGTAAGGCAAAATCAAAAGTAATCATTTTATTGACTGATGGTTCAAATAATTGTGGAGATATTGCCCCGATAACAGCAGCTGAAATTGCCAAGACTTTCGGAATCAGAATTTACACTATTGGAGTAGGAACCAACGGAATAATCAACATCCCAGTGCCAACACCAATGGGAATTCAGTATCAACAGGTTCAGTCCGAATTTGATGCAAAATCATTGCAGAATATTGCCGCCCTAACAGGAGGAAAATATTACAATGCAACTGACAATTCAAAACTCCGTTTGATTTACCAGGATATTGATAAACTTGAAAAAACAAAAATTAGCGTACAACAATTCAGCAAAAAAGAAGAACTTTTTTATGTTTTTGCTTTGTTGGCATTTTTGTTTTTGTCATTGGAAATATTATTAAGAAACACTATTTTTAGAAGAATTCCATAAACCACTGAAAACCTAAAGCCTAAAATAAGATGTTTAGATTTGCTCATCCAGAATTTTTATTTCTACTTCTGTTAATACCATTGTTAATAACAGTATTTATTTATACTACAATTTTAAAGAACAGGAACATTAAAAAATTTGGAAATCCCGAATTGATAGCTCAATTAATGCCCAATGTTTCTGCTTTCCGTCCGAAAGTAAAATTCTGCATTCAACTTTTTTCTATTTTGCTGTTAGTTATTGTATTAGCTCAGCCTCAATTTGGTACGAAAGTTGAGAATTCAAAACGAAAAGGTATTGAAGTTATGATTGCATTGGATGTTTCAAATTCAATGATGGCTCAAGATGTTCAACCTAGCCGTTTGGAAAAAGCCAAACAGGTTTTATCAAAATTGATTGATGGTATGACCGATGATAAAATAGGATTGGTGGTTTTTGCCGGTGATGCATATACTCAACTTCCAATAACGGCTGATTATGTATCAGCAAAAATGTTTTTATCTTCTATTTCAACTCAGATGGTTCAACGTCAGGGAACTGCTATTGGTAGTGCCATTGATTTAGCCATCAAATCTTTCGGACCAAAAGAAAGAACCGGAAGGGCAATTATAGTAATAACCGATGGTGAAAATCATGAAGATGATGCGGTCGGGGCTGCAAAATTAGCTACTGAGAATGATATTGTTGTGCATGTTATCGGAATGGGAAAATCAGATGGTGCGCCAATACCTGTTCCCGGAACAATGAGTTTTTGGAAAGATAAAGATGGCAATGTGGTGGTCTCCAAGCTTAACGAACAAATGTGTAAAGAAATTGCGGTAGCAGGCAAAGGGTTGTATGTACATGCAGATAACTCAAATAGTGCTTATCGGATAATTACAAGTCAACTGGATAAAATGGCAAAATCTGACATTAAAACAAGTGTTTTTTCGGAATATAACGAACAATTTCAATCATTTGCACTGCTGGCATTATTACTTTTATTGACTGATTTTTTCATTTTTGACCGTAAAAACAAACGATTGACAAAAATTAAAATTTTTGATTTGAAAGATAAAGTCACTGAGAATTGATCTTTTGAAATTAACATTTATATCAATGAAAAAAACAATTTATATATTGATTATGAGTGTGTTGGCGTTAAGTGCTTCAGCTCAAAAGGAAAGTGGAGATGTTCGCACGGGGAACAAATTATATAAAGCTCAAAAATTCACTGAAGCAGAAATTGCTTATCGTAAGGGACTTTTGAAAAACAAAAACTCTTTCGA
>CAIYTJ010000518.1 GCA_903929065.1 uncultured Bacteroidales bacterium
GCAGAATTCGCTACTGCTTTTTATCATAAAAGCTATTAGTTTGGAATTTCAAGATTGCTGATATTATTGACCCACAAGCAGAAAACCACCAACCAACCCATCTATTCCACAAAACCCAGAAAAATTTTTAGATTAGTTTTAGATAGCCCTGTGCTTTTCCTTTTTCCTAATCCTTCTTCCTTCTCCTTCCAGAATTTTGCTCGAAAACGAAATGCAAATTAAGGATGAGGAGGTAGGATAAGGGATAAGGGAATTTTGCTTGCTTTCGCTGCGCAAAATTCTTGCCCCCCAGACAAGTGTTCAAATGAGATATTCCATTATATAAACTTCACGAATAACCAAACCGGTGCATTAACTGTTTAACCAATGCACCATCCGCTTGATAATCGGATTTTGGCTTCTTGGGAACTTTGAGTGTATGTGTCTCTTCAAAACAAGTAGTTTTAAGTTTCAAATTATAAGCATGGTGCATCAAATATTCCAAATTCAGAACATCCTCGCAATTATAAGTAAGTAAAGTATCTAGAGCACTTTGCTTCCCTCTTTTAAATTCTTTCCAAAGCAGAACAGCAAAATAACCGTCAATACCTTCTAAATCATTTCTCGCTAACCCAAAATGTTTCTCACAAACCTTAAGTCCACCTTTAAAGCCAAGTTGAGCAAGCACGTACCTTAGATCAATTTGCGAATGTGGCAATTTAACGTTAAAGGTTCCTTCAATAAACGGAATATCAAAGCATTTTCCGTTATAGGTAACAATAACTGAATACGGCTTTAAATCAGGAATCAAATCATCCATATTCTGACCGTTAACGTAATAATTAATGGTTTTACCATCGTAGAGAACACATGTCGTTATCTGAGAATAGCCAACATCAAGACCGGTTGTTTCAATATCGAGATAGACAACGGAATCTTTGAACTCTTTAAATAATCGCCACTGTTCAGAAGATTTTAGTTGTTGTGAAAAATAGGAGTGTTCTTGGTTATCCAACGCTTTTTGGGAACTGACTAACGCTTCTCTAACCTTTTCCTTTTTAGCTTTGGACAAATTTACGGTATCAGCAGATAGGAACATGTCCCAATTATGAATACCTTCAGCCCAAAGTTTTTTCTCGGCTTTATCGCCAAGACCTTGGATATGACAAAATGAGTTGGTTAGCATTTCTTTATCACAACGTCACAAACGCATACCCCTGTTTTTTAAGATTTTCAATAATCAACGGCAACGCCTTAACCGTGTTTTCACGACTACTAGTATGATCTAAATTAAGCCCATCATGTAGCACAATAATAGCGCCAGGTTTCACATGGGCCATAATCTTGCGAACGATCTTGTTCGTCGAAGTTTTTACCACATAATCATCCGTCATGTCGTCCCAGGTATAAATCGTGTAACCACCATCGTGAAGCTCTTTACTCATCCAGGGAGTGCGCAAGCCATGAGGAGGTCTAAAGATTCGAGGTCGTTGCCCAGTAGCTTTGTAAATGGCGTCGTCAGTCTCGATGATCTGAGTCCAAAATGTTTGCTTATTTTCAAAAGGCAATTTCCAGGGGTGTGAATAGCTGTGATTCCCAATTTGGTGTCCTCTTTCTAAAATCGCTCTGGTTAATTGCGGATATTGTTCCACATTTTTACCGATCAAAAAGAAGGTCGCACTCACCTGTTCTTGCTTTAGCACATCGAGAATTTCTTGCGTATAACGACCATTCGGACCATCATCAAAAGTCAGAGCTACAACTTTAGCTGTCGTTGGCAACTTATAAACAATAGCCCCAGCAAACTGCGAAGAAGGGAAGCTTATTGAAAAAATAAAAAAACCAAGCAGTCCAACAAACACAAGAGATATTGCCCAACGCACACCAGTAGCCAACAATTTAGAACGAATCGGATGATCACACCATAAAACCGAAAAATAATTTAACAAATAATTTAAATTAGTCTGCAAAACACCTTCACGAATATAACGCCTAGCTGAAGTTTTCGTATATAAATTTTTCTGAAAGCTGATCTTGCCAATTTTGGATAAGCGTTTTGAAATATCAGCATCTTCCCCGTAAAATTCAATCGCGGTATTAAACCCGTTAATTTGCTCAAGAGCCTCACGACGCACGGCAAAATTGCCGCCGAAAATAAACCGCGGCATACGCATCAATTTAAAAAATATTCGTGAAAACGGTAAAACCATTTTAAAGAAAAATATGATCAAAAGATTCATATAGAAATTACTGTCATGGAAGGTAAAAGGATTGCTTATTGCTACAACATTAGGCTTCTTGTTAAATTTTTCTATCAGCGTGCTTAAGTAATTGGGAGGAATAATCATGTCAGCATCAAGATAAACGAGAATATTCCCGCGAGCAGATATACGGCCAGTTTCGCGAGCCTGTGGTAATCCGTGATGTGGCTCGCTAATAACATTTGCTCCAATCTTTCTAGCAATAGCTGCAGTATGATCGGTGCTATCATTATCAACTACGATTATTTCATAATTTCTAAAGGTTTGATCTAAAACCGAATGAACACAAGCAGCAATATGATGCTCTTCATTTAGCGCAGGAATGATAACAGAAATTTCAACTGTGGTTTTCAATGACTGGATTATATCGTTTTAAGGGGAGTTATTCAAATGCTAGCCTGTAACTTCGATAGACAAAGACTATTCCAACAACCACTTAAACAGTGGTTGGAAAATAATTTTTTTTCCTTCTTTTTCTTCGATGTACTCAACATTTTCAGTTAAGATTATACCTTCAGGGAGATCTAGTTCATGTAAGCCTTCTAATAATGAACCAACCTCGCGCTCGTAGGTTTTCGGATTTTTTAAGTCGCTATAACAAACCTGTATACAGGACATGGGGGTATTGCTTTGAAGTGCAATAAAGTCAATTTCTCCTTTATTACGGTAGTAGTATGGCGTAAAATCTCGTCTAAGCAATTCAATAAGGGTAATGTTTTCAGCCAGCAAACCAACATCCTCAAGTTTGAAAAATGTGGCTGACTGTCTAAGCCCAGTATCAACTGCATATATCTTTTTCGGTTCCATATGCTGTTTTTTTAGATTAAGCGTAAACAATGGTACAGATAAAAACAGGAAAGCATCTTGCAAAAAACTAGTATATTCTGAAACCGTATCAAAATTAAGATTGAATGCGTTTTTTACTTTAGTGGTAGAATGCAGACAACTTATATTCTTTAAATAATACTGACAAA
>CAIYTJ010000519.1 GCA_903929065.1 uncultured Bacteroidales bacterium
AAACCATTTTTATAATATATATCCCTGAATTTTGTAATTCAATTTGTTTTCCGTCAAACAGATTTCCTGTAAAAACAACTTTTCCTTCTACGTTATAAATGCTCACTTCTCCGGTCAAACCTCCCAATATATTGATTTGCACATTAGTTCTGTTTTGAATTGTAATTCTAAGCGATTCAGCAATATCCGACTGATTTAAAATGTCTGTTTTGGTTATATTAAATTGCTTTTGAGCGGTTAACACAATATCACCTTTGTCGTTTTTTAAATTGGTCTTCAACGTATTGATACCATTAATAAAATTAGAAGAACTTATCGATTTTAAAATTGAATTTCCGAGAGGATCTGCTTTAAAATTTTCAGAAAAAACGGGATTCAGATTATCCTGATTAAGAAACAATTCAACTGAATAATTCTTATTTCCCTGAGTCAGAAAATAATTCAATTTCAAATCAAAATTAGCAGAACCTGTGTTGGTATTTAAATCTAGAAAAGTTCCACCTTGATTATTCATTGCTGTAACACCTGTAAGTGACACTGTAGGAAAGAAGTATTCGGACCATGTAAATTGGGAGTTTGGATTTGAAACAGCATCATCAAAGAAATGCATAACTGTTCCACCCCAAAGTTCAATATAATCATCTTTTCCACCATTGGCAATACTGAATTTATTTGCATTTACCGCATCTTTCCCCCATGTCCAAAGCTTCATTCCTTTTGTGATGTTTCTATCGGCAATTCTGAAAAAACCTTCATCGTTGGTGTGATTAATAACTCCCCAATAATCATCGGAACGTGTTGTGGCATAGGCGATTCCCATATCAGTCCATTCGCTCAACATATTGATGGTAGAAAAATCAAAAAAGCCGCCATACTTACCAATCCAGTTATTCTGACTCCATGCTGCTTCGTATTTTGTCAATGGAGCTACAATTTCAGAATTTACAGGTGTAAAAGTTTTTCCTAAATCTGATCCTGGTGTCAGGGTTGTGCAAGTCCAGTATTCATATTTTTTGGATTGGGCACTAGGATTAGTGAGTTTTACATTGAATGAAAACCCTGTTTGTCCTGAATAAACTCCAACTTCGGCATCGCAAATAATTCCTGTAATTCCATTATTAAACATCCCCGGGTGGCCGGAATACTCCGTATTATCAGTCATTGACATTCGCACAATTACCGTGTCGGAAGTACTTTTGATAACAGTATATTGCCATGGCTTTAACCAGGTTTTCCCATGCTCCGGTTCCGGAAAGGTGGGGAAAATGCCTCCATAAACCATTAGCCAATTATAATAGAAGTTTCCCTGATTTATGCCATAAGGTGTTCCACAAGGGCTTTGATACAAATATTCATGGGCTGTTGGTTTATAAAAATAAGAAATAATACGACCACCATATTCAGGCACCAAAACGATTCGAAAAAATTCATTCTCAATGACTTTTCCATGAAACTGTTGAGAAACAATATCGTTATCAACTGTTGTCATGGATGCCATGCTATAATCTGAATTTAAAGAATACCGATGATGCTGCCACGTAAGAGTTGAATCTCTTTGCATTACAGCCGCCTCTACTTTTTGGCTAATGAAAAAAGTAAAAATTGCGATAATTAAATAAGCATTGAACGATCTCCTTTTCATTTGCTTTTTGTCAATAAAAGAAATAACAATATTACCGGGATTAACAGTATCGTTATAAATAAAATAACTTTTAGCTCTATCTCTTTCTTTCCGATTTTCATAGTTTAATCTTATTCTTTAATTATCTTACATGTCGTATTCCCGTCACTTCCAATAACATTAAGGAAATAAACGCCTTGTTTATACCCAGTAAGATCAAAATTAAGGTACTGACCTGTCATTTCCTTTTTCAACAAAATTTTACCTGAAATATCAATGATTTTTACCTGATTTATTCCTTTCAAATTACCCAAATCAACCATAAATTGAGTATTGAATGGATTAGGGTATATTTTGATATCTGTTACAGATTTTATTTCTTCCACAGCGGTCTGTGAGCCATCGAATCCCTGCATACCAAAACCATATTGAAATAGTGGATCACCAAATATCGGAGGAACAGGCAACCCTTGTTTAATATAATTCCGAATTTGGATACGTTCTGCATCCGTTGCTCCAATATCGTAAGGCAAATCCCATTTTTCAATCATATTATTGGTGTTGTCGGTACCTAATTGCGTATCCGATTTTGGCAACTGGAATGGCAATTTTCCCGTTGGTGCAAAATCGCCATAAATACAAGCAGCTGTAGCCTGACCAATTCCGGTACCGCCACGATAAACCACCAAAATGGCATCTGAAATATCAATAAGCGGCGTCAACACATAAGGCCGCGGCAAAAGAATGACAGTGATAACCTTAATGCCTTTGTCGTGGAATTTTTTAATAATTGCCAACTGATTGGCAGGAATATTCGGGTTTTTATCGGCCCATTCAGTACCATGTGTATACCCTTTTTCACCGATTACAACAACTGCAACTTTCGTTTTGGTGGATGCATCCTGGTAAATCGGAATTCCATTATTTGTAATTACGCCCAATAAAGTTGTATCCTGAGTAATTTTAATTCCGGTGGATAATCCTCTGTCAAGTACTGCTTGTGTGTATGTTTTTGCCTGGGCATCGTCGTAATAAATTGATTGCCAGATGGTATTCGGGTCATTATCTTTATTGATCCAGGTTGAACGTGGACCACCAACAACGATTTCATCTCCGGAATTTAATTTCAATGGTAGAACTCCGTTATTTTTCAACATGGTGATTGATTTTTTGGCAGCATTCAACACAAGTGCATGATTGTCAGCCGAAGTCCATGTACAAGTCGGATCGCTATATGGATTTTCAAACATTCCCATACTAATCTTATATTCCAGAATTCGTTTGGCAGATTCATTAATCCGGTCAATTCCGATATTAGCCACTAATTGAGTAATATTGGTTGAATCAGATGGAGCTCCACCCATTACGTCAATTCCTGCACCTAAACTTAAGGTTGATTGTGCGGTATTTGCAGCAAGCCAGTCCGTTACAACAAATCCTTTGAAATTCATTGTATTACGCAGATAATCAATTACTTTCTTGCTTGAATTTGCACCATTCAACGGATCAATAAACGGACAAGTATTGTAACCGGGCATTACAGTGGCAGCATTTGCTTCAAAAGCTGCAAACCACGGTTTCATGTGATATTTTACGGTTACCGAATCAAATTGCAACACACTTTCACCGCCGGCACCCTGACTTGGCCAGTGTTTCACTGTAATCATCATTGAGTGAGGATTGACTTCCGGTCCGCCCTGCATTCCACAAACAATGGCACGAATCATTGCCGCATTATCATCGGCATTTTCACCGCCGCCTTCCTGAATACGCGGATAAAGAACTTTTGTATCTACTTCGGCCAATGGAGCTAATGTTCCGGTAAATCCAAATGACTTATGTTCAATGCGTTGCATATTTCCACATTGATAAACAATATTCATATCGCGGGTTGCTGATAAACCAAGTTGTGTTGGATAAATGGTTTTCCAACCATGAATTTTATCTCCCTGATAAGCAATAGGAATTCCCATGCGGCTTTTGGAAGCGGCGTATTGAGTTTGACGCATTCCGCCTTCCACACCATACGAAAATGCAAAACCATCCAATGGATTATTATTCCCGTTATAGAACATTTGACGGGCTTTTTCATCAGTCGTCAATCGGCTCATTAAATCAGCCACACGTTTTTCCGGTGTTAAATGCCAATCTTCGAACGGTTCAATGGTCCCGTTTTTATTCATGTCGCGGCAACCGTTCACAATATTAATTCCATCGGCTTCCTGCTCTAAATAAGGAATATAGAGTCCAAATTGAAGTTTATTTGAATATTTATAATCGGATGGAGTTGTAGCCACAACATACCATTTATAGGTCCAGCGATCCACCAAATCACTCGTCAGAGTAAAAGAATTTGTTGTTGATTCACCCACTTTTGTATAGCGATCGAGCAAATTACCTGAAGCGTACCATTCATAATCACTTCTGGTAATATTCAGATAAATCTCGTATTTGGTTGCATTCGGACATACATCCCAGGTCAACGTAGGTCGTCGAGTGGAAGTTACCATTGAACTATCGGCAGGAGTTCTTAATTGAAAATCAACCTGAATGGGTGGTTTTACTGAAACCACAATTCCATCCGAACCAACTGCCAACGAATCATCTGTAACTGTTAGACTAAATTGATAATCTCCAAGTTGAAGATTACTTACAGACGCTTTGGCCAAAGTCGAATTGTTAATTACAACTGTCGTGGGGCCGCTGATTTGTTTCCATTTATAACTGGTAATAACTCCATCCGGATCAGAACTTTTTGAACCATCCAAGACAGCGGTGTTTGTTGGCAGATAAAGTATCTGGTCAACTCCGGCATCGGCCACCGGTGGCATATTTCCTTTTTTGGGTTTTGGCGTTAGTTTTACATGCAAAACCATATCTTTATAAACTGTAATATTCAGTGGTAATCCTTTGATAGAGTCGGTTGTTGAGCCTTGTTTCAACGCCCAGAAATTCAAATTAAAATCGCCACGGAAATCAAGCAACGAAAGCGTCAGAGAAGTTCCCTGATTGTACGTCAAATCAATAGTTTGATTGGTGTTTTGTACAATTAATTCGCTGTTATTATTAACATCACTTGGCGTTAATCCCAATTGAATATATTGAACATATGGCACATCAATATGAATTGGCACAGGAGTCAATGTTTCAACTCCGTAAGCGCGAAATTCCCAGAATGAATATCCATATCCTGTACCTCTGGTAACTCCCTGAAATCTCAGATATCGTCCTTTTACACTAATATCAGTAGTAATTGAATCTTCTTTTCCGGTGCGTCCGGTTACTGATGCGATATTCGTAAATGTTGCAAATGTCGGGTCATCGGAAATCTGAATTTTGTAATCTTTTCCATAAGCATTTTCCCAACGGATATCGACGCAGGCAATGTAATATGCTTTTCCTAAATCAACCTGCCACCAGGCACTTGCCGGATCAACATCTTTTGACCAGTTGCTGCTCCAACGTGAAGTCAAACTTCCATCTGCACCATTATTCGCCGTATTTCCACCTTCGACTGAAGATGCAGTACAGGTTTTACCTTTACTAACATTTACCTGACCAAAACTAAGTTGAAAACAGCAAAAAATGGCTGCAAAAAACACAAAAAATCTATTCATTCGTATTAAGTTTATAACTTCAAATCCCTACCAAGAGGGAGGAATTTGAAGTTTTGATTATTTATTTTATTAATTTACGGGAAACAACCTGTTGGTCTGAAACCAGCGTCAGCACATAATAACCTGATTTTATTTCCGAAGTATTCAAATCTATTACTTGCATGTCGGTAATGTCTTTATCGAGCACTAAACTACCTGTCAAAGAATGAATTACTAATCGTTTAAATCCGGCACTCTTATCGGTCAATACAACAAGCCTGTTGCCAAACGGATTTGGATAAACAGCAAATTGCTGGCTCATCAAATCTGAAATTGCCGTAGTACCTTCCACGCTTATCCGGATATTTTCAGAAGCCGTTGCGCCTTGATTATCAGTTACAGTTAACTGGAAAATATACAAATTATTTGCCTGGAAACCGGATATTTTTGCGGTAGGATCAAGCGTATTTGTTTGTGATAATGTAAGCTTATTATTGGTGTCAATTTGCTTCCATTCATATTTCACAATGCTTCCGTCCGGATCAACCGATTTGCTTCCATCCAACACAAGCTGTGACGTTGAAGAAGGAATGCTGAGACTATTTCCCGGATTGGCAACAGGCGGATAATTAGCCGGTTTAACCAAAACAACCATTCGGTCAGTAGCCGTCATGTTATTATTATCGGTAACCGTCAATTCGAAAATATAAGTCCCCAATTGAAGATTTGATACAGTTGGATTTGCTGTATTGCTGTTGGATAAAGTTACTGCTGCATTTGTATCCACTTGTTTCCACGAATATTTTGAAATTGTTGCACCTACAAATGCTTGTCCCGAGCCGCTCAAAATTGCTGAATTAGCCGGCAATAAAATCACCTGATCTGCACCGGCATTGGCAGTTGGCGGCACATTTCCGGTAGTTAAGGCAAATTTGTATGAACTCAAATTCATTCCTGCTTTTTCAAAATAAAAGCGCATTACCTGAACTCCTGCGGTTAAAGGTATTTTAGCACAAAGTGAATCTTTATACGTTCCCCAACCTCCAGTTTTGTTGATAACAATTGAGCCTGTTTTGTTTACACCGTCAAATTCAAGATGGAAAATTGCACCACCATTGGAAGAATAATGCGGAGTAAATGAATAAACACCTGTTGTTTGCACATTAATGGTGTATTCGTACCATTCTCCGGCATTGGTGTAACCAATATTTCCATCAGTTCCGTTACTGTTCTCGGTTTCAACTCCGGTTCCTGCACGAAGATTATTACCACCCTGCATCGCAATTTCATTATCGTGACAAGCAATTTCCGGTCCGCCATTGTCGAATTGCACAGCCAGAATTTTATCTGTCGGCACATTCCATGGAGTTCCGTTATAGGGCGTTTGACCCGTTGCCAATACTTCGACTGACACGATAAAAGGATCACTCTTATTGCCATCATTATCTGTTGCAATAGCTTTCAAATCTTTAATCCCTGCCGCTTTCGGCGTAAATGTAATTTCGAAAGGATCGGTGTAAGCTATACCAATGGAATCAGTTCCCAAATAGAATTTTACAGACTGAATTGTGCTGTTTTTAGAGCTGGCAGAAGCTGTAACTTTTACCGGACCGTTCAACGCCAGTTTATCACCGGCTTTTTGCGAAGTAATGCTCACAGAAGGTTTTTGAGCTCCAATAAGTCTTGAATTATAGTATTTTCCTGCACCAACTTTTATGGTTTCAATCGTCACACCATCCTTGTAAATATCAACATTCACATCAGCACTTGACGGATTGTACAGCAAATAGGTCATTTCACCATTTTTATTTTTATAAACAGCACCCGATGCAATGCTGGTGTGATAACCCGGTGCCGGAGTTCCATAAGTTAACGTGGCATTTGAAATATAATAATTGGTTGTTGAATTTACATCATTTGCCCACGAGCCACCAATATTATACAATGAATCAGCATATTGACTAACAAATTTAGGATCGAAGGAATTAATCATATTCATATGATAACCACCAAGATACGATTGCATATTCACAATATTTTTATACATATCTGTTGTGGTAGAGAATGGTATCGGAGTCAATGGGCCGGTTCCATCCGGATCGTACAAATTAGTAGTCCGGTCTAATGCCATTGAATTCCAGATTGATTTCATTTTGGTAGAATCCTGACCCAAATACTGGTAGAAAAAATCGCACGGAACAGCCTGAATTCCTAGAATCCAACCCGGATCACCGCTAAAATAAGTTCCCCAACCGAGATTATCGGTACGGATAATTCCGACATAATTTTTGGTATACGTTGAAGGCCAGTTATCGCCATACATATTCATCCAATACTCGCGGGCAGCGGTTGTTTCGAGTAAATAACCCATTGCACCAAGATTGGTAATTTCAGGGTCATTCAATTGAACACCAAGCAAATAAATTCCAAACCATGAATGAACTGCTTCGGAAGTTGATTCCTGATTATTTCCACCTCCATCACCGGTTCCACCGGCAAATGAATGTCCTAAATATGGATCGAATGTGCGTAAAAATGGTAAATAATCGCCACCATCCGGATAATGTTTCCAGTTAGCGAAAGATTTTGTCACCAGTTTAATCATATCGGCATAATTATTCTTGAAATCATTGTCCACCATCATCAAACGGGCAGCTCCCATAGCGAAATAACCGTAGTGGAAATGCAAATCGTTAAATCCCTGCGAACCATATCCCGGAGGAAAACCAATAATGGCACCATAATTCGGATATTTTGCAAAGAAATATTGTTTTTTAGGTGCTTCAGAAGGCGTGTATGTCAACCAATCGACCAATTCATTTTTCAGACTGGTTTTCAAATTGGCATATCCGGCATTGTTCATCACCTTGGCCATCAACATCATATTTGATTCTTCACCAAGGCCTTTTGCATAGGTGTTTCCGTTCATTCCACCGGCAGCGGCTCCTCGTGTTGTCAACATCGAATTTAATCTTGATTTTTGCAAATCGGTCATATTTAGTGGTTCCGGCAAATACGGCGGCATTCCACCAAATTTGTAATTCACCGTAAAATCATTTCCGATGGCTGTGTGCATTTTACCAACAATTACCTGATAATCTGCACCGCCCAAAAATGAAAAACTGGTGGTGGTATTTCGGTAATGATGCGGTAGAAATGCCATCATCGACTGACCGCCAATAGCAGCTGTTTGAAGGTTTTTAGTATCCAGTTTAAATTCTGTGGAAATATTTCCTGCAGCAATCTGATAATCCCAACTGTAAGTGGAGTTTGTAGGTTTGTTTCGGGCGTATAAATCGTAGGTTGCTAATAAATTCCGGGTTGGTAATGCCGAAACAACAATATATTGCGGTCCACCAGCCGGAATTTCAATCTGAAAATCTTCCCCTTTCGATTTATACAATTTACTACCGGTTGGCAGGTGAATTCCATAAATACGCCCGCCAAATTCCATGGTGCAGGCATTTAGTTGAACCGGAAAAGTAGAAACCAAATTGCCTGAAAGATCATAAATTAGCGAAGCAACTCCCGGTTTCAGAATTGGCACCAGATTGCTCAGTTCAATCCAGGTAAAAGGAACACCGTGAACCAACGTTACATCCATGATTCGACCGGCTAAATCTTCATTTCGGAATGTAAAACCAAGATCGGTCCAGTCATAAACATTCGAACTTTTTGGTGCAAAATCTGTAGGGTAACCTGTTCCGGCAAATGTGCTGTTTGAGAAAATAATGTCGTCGCACATAATAAATCCCCAGCCACCGGTTGAATTATCAACAATATGAATTTCAGCCGTTTGACCAACATAAGCTGAAACATCCCATGTACGTTGAGTCAAATTTGCACTGTTTGCTCCGGTTTCGGAAAAGACCCGAACTCCACCAATAAACAAACCAACATACGTATCTGCAGGATAATTCCCACCACCAACTTTTAATCGGATATAATTTTTTGTGATTACAAAGCTTGGAGAAGTTAGCGACAATTTAGCCGCATTTCCGTTATATGAATTTACAAATCGTGTCCCGCCAAAACCATTCGGAGTCGGACTTTGATTGATTTCTGATAAAGCTACCGGCCCGGGAAAAGCCGGACTTGCGCCAACAGTCCAACCAGTAGGATAAATTGTACTTTCAAAATCAGCAAAAATAATCGCTTCATCATTAACCTGTAATTGCGAGGCGCCTTTCACCTCCAAAAACGGTGTGGTATTCATATTTGCTCCGGTGAATCCATTCGGAATTTTAATATTTATTCCTTCGTTATCAGCCGAAACAGCCTGTGGATATGCCCAGGCATCGCCGCCATATTGAGTAAAAACATAATTTGTCCACCATTTATTTGTTGGGAGTGGTTTATGACGGGCATTTTCATGGAGATAAAGGTTACTCCAGTTATCCCTGAACCAACGATATGTTTTTGCAAAATAACCATCGTTATCTAACACGCTGTCCGGTGGATATTCGGCATAACTTCCTGCACCAAGCTGGATGGGTTGTTGGGCACTTAATTTTAAAGTAAAGCAAATGCAAAAGAAGACGATAAAACTTTTTTTCATGTTTTAAATTATAATCTAATTAATTATTAGCGCATTATTTGTTATCCCAAATTTGATTTAAA
>CAIYTJ010000520.1 GCA_903929065.1 uncultured Bacteroidales bacterium
CATATCAGACCTAATGCGATAATTGCTAAACTTTTTAATTTCATTTTACTTTTGATTTAGTTATTGTATTTAAATTAGTTTTCTTTTTGTTTTATTTCACGGTGCAAAGAAACTTCGATAAGATTACAGTCTTTTGTCAAATGTGTTACATTGTCATTACAAATAAAAAAGCAGCTTCCTGGCACCCGAAATAGCAAATATGTTTTCCGTTTTATACCTTATATTAGGGACAGAAAAATGCAGTGTGAAAGAAATTTTCATTGTAACACCTTTGTAACATCATTTTAATTCGGCCTTAATATCAAAGCACTTACTTTGTGCCGATTTTTAAACCAAACAAACGTGAAACGATTTTTTGAAAAACTGGTTGAAGGAGCTTTATTAATAAGCGGCAGTATAACCAGCATCACTATATTGCTGATTATTTTGTTCCTTTTTAAGGAGGCTTCGGGTTTGTTTAATACTCCTGTTATTGAAGACGGTTATGAGTTAGCCTTAAACAGCACCAATCAGGTTAAGCATTTAACTTCTTATCAGATAAAAGAAATTTTTGATGGTAATATATCGAACTGGAAAGAAGTGGGCGGAAAAGACCTTCCAATCGAACTGGTTCGTCTTAGCGATCTGACAAAATATTATACCGAGGCAGAATTAGGTGCTAATTTCGAAAACATTCCGGTAAAAGCCAGCGAACTCACTTCAAAACATCCCGGTATTATATTATTTCTTCCTACATCATATATCAAAAAGGGCTTTAACGGGACATTACTAAAGCACGAAAAACTCCGACCCGGGGACTTCTTTGGCGGGAAAGAATGGTATCCAACTGCATCGCCATCTCCACAATATGGATTGCTACCACTACTTTTAGGAACACTTTGGGTAAGTTTGGGAGCTATATTACTTTCATTGCCATTTGGAATTGCTGTAGCAGTTTATCTGGCTGAAATTGCAACCATGCGTGTTCGCAATATTCTGAAACCAGTTATTGAATTATTAGCAGGAATTCCTTCGGTGGTTTATGGTTTCTTCGGTTTGGTGGTTATTGTTCCCTTTTTACAGAAGTTATTCCAATTGCCGGTTGGCGAAACGGCTTTAGCAGGCAGTGTTGTACTTGGAATTATGGCTTTGCCAACTATTATAACGGTTGCCGAAGATGCCATGCGAACAGTACCGCGCGCCATGAAAGAAGCCAGTCTGGCTCTCGGCGCCACTCAATGGCAAACCATTTATAAGGTAATTATCCCGTATGCAAAATCCGGAATTACTTCGGCTGCGGTTCTTGGAATCGGTCGTGCAATTGGTGAAACCATGGCTGTGTTGATGGTAACGGGTAATGCTGCAGTAATTCCGCATACATTGCTGGAACCGGTAAGAACCATTCCTGCAACCATTGCTGCTGAACTTGGTGAAACTTCTGCCGGCGGCGGGCACTATCAGGCTTTGTTTATGCTTGGTGTAATTTTGTTTGTAATCACTATGATTATCAGTATAAGTATTGAATTTATTGGAAAGAAAAAATATCAATAAGGAAACAGGTATACAAGGAAACAAGTACACTAATAAGCAAATCAACGACTCAACAAAAAATGACACCAATTATACAAGCAAAAAATACCGATAAGAGAAAACGATATTCGCAAGCTGTTGCGTTTACTGTTTTTAAATTGATGAGTTATTCGGTTGTAGCTATTTTATTCTTTATCCTCGGTTTCATTATAGTTCGCGGAATCGGAGTTATAAGTTGGGATTTTTTGACCAAAGCACCCGAAGAAGGAATGACAAAAGGTGGGATATTCCCTGCCATTATTGGTACATTGTGTTTAGTCGCCGGAAGTAGTATCTTTAGCTTTCCTATTGGTATCATGTCCGGCATTTATATGAATGAATATGCCGCCGGAAGCAAAGTGGCTACTTTTATACGCATCATGACTAATAACCTGAGTGGTGTACCTTCGGTTGTATTCGGGCTTTTCGGGATGGCACTTTTTGTAAATACCATGAAATTCGGCGATTCCATTCTGGCCGGTTCGTTGACATTAGGGCTGCTTTCATTACCTTTGGTAATCCGCACCACCGAAGAATCGTTGAAAGCAATTGATAATTCGTACCGCGAAGGAAGTCTCGCACTCGGCGCAACAAAACTGCAAACGATTCAAAAAGTGGTTTTGCCAATGGCATTTCCGAATATTATTACCGGATTGATTTTGTCAATTGGTCGTGTATCGGGTGAAACTGCTCCTATTTTATTTACCGTGGCAGCTTACTTTTTACCCAAGTTGCCAACCAGTATTTTTAATCAGGTAATGGCGTTGCCCTATCATTTATATGTAATTTCAACCAGCGGAACTAATGTTGAGGCTTCACGCGGCATTGCTTACGGGACGGCTCTGGTGCTGATTGTTATTGTCTTGCTTGTAAATTTGCTGGCCAATTTCCTGCGAAATTATTTTTCTAAAAAAGTAAAAACAAACTAAGAATAGTAGTTAGTTTGTAGTAAGTAGTTTATAGTAAAAAACTAACTCCGGATCATATATAGTGTTCAGGGGCAAAATTAAAAGAGATGCTAACCATTGATGCCAAAAATGTTGATTTTTATTACAGCGAATTTCATGCGCTGAAGAACATCAGCCTCGAAGTAGAAAAAAACAAAGTTGTAGCTTTAATCGGACCTTCGGGTTGCGGAAAATCAACTTTTTTACGGTTATTGAATCGCATGAATGATCTGATTCCGGGAACAAGGATGACCGGTTCAGTACTGTTTGAAGGCGAAGATATTTATGCTCCAAATGTACATGTAGACGAACTTCGCAAAAAAGTGGGAATGGTATTTCAGAAACCAAATCCATTTCCCAAAACTATCTTCGAAAATGTGGCTTATGGTTTGCGGGTGAACGGAATTAAGGATGAAACGTTTATTGAACAGCGTGTAGTTGAATCCATTAAATCAGCGGCCTTGTGGGATGAAGTGAAGGATAAAATGAAGAAATCGGCTTTTGCACTTTCGGGCGGTCAGCAACAACGGCTTTGTATTGCCCGCGCATTGGCTATTTCGCCTAAAGTGGTGTTGATGGACGAACCGGCTTCGGCATTAGACCCGATCTCTACAGCTAAAATTGAAGAATTGATTTACGAACTGAAAAAAGATTACACCATTATCATTGTTACGCACAACATGCAGCAGGCGTCGCGTGTAAGTGATAAAACGGCTTATTTTTATCTGGGTGAAATGATTGAATTCGATGAAACAACCAAGATATTCACCAATCCTAAAGAACATTCAACCCAGAATTACGTTACCGGAAGGTTTGGATAAATAGTCCGGATTTTTCAATTATGGATTTTGAGAATATAACCATTCAATTAACTTTTAAAATTTGAAACCATGGAAATCAACTGGATTATTTTTGCGATTGTATTAGTGTTGGCAACTGCTCTGATTCTTTTCCTTGTTAAACGGAATATGAAAGATAAGGAGAATGTGATTGATTCTTTGAATGAGCCTGAAATTGAGGACGATTCAAAACCAAAAGAGAAAGAAGAGAGCTAAGAATCAATTTCTTGCAATATTCTCAAATAAACAACTCAACAAATAAACAACTCAACCCAATATGAGACACTTAGAACAAGAATTAGTATCGCTTCGCCAGGATGTAATTGACATGTGGAGACTGGTGATTTCACAAGTTTCGAATGCCGGTGAAGCCATTCTTTCTTTTGATAAGGATTTGGCGGCAAAAGTATCGTTGCGCGAAAAGAAAGTGGATGCCTATGAATTAAAAATTGATGGTTTCTGCGAGAATATTATTGCTCTTTATCAACCTGTTGCTATTGACCTGCGCTTTGTGCTGGCTGTTTTCAAAATCAACTCTAATCTGGAACGAATTGCCGATTTTGCCAATGGAATTTCCCATATACTGGTAAATAATCCGTCAGTAATACTCGATGCAGAAGTTATACTTGATACCAGACTTCAGGTTATGATTAATCAGGTTAACAAAATGCTTGCACAGGGACTGGAAGCTTTCGAAAATGAAAAATCCAACTTCGCAGCAGCTATTTTCAGTGAAGATTCGCAAGTAGATGAAATCAATGAAAAATCGGTTCAGGTTATTGCCGACTATATTCAGAAAAACCCGGACCGGGCTTATGAATGCCTTGAATTAATCGGAATCTTCCGCAAGCTGGAACGAATCGGTGATCATTGTGCCAACATTGCCGAAGAAATTTTCTTTTATATTGATGCCAAAGTGCTGAAACATTCACCAAAAGACAAAAAATAATCAGGAAAAATTGATTCCAAATTATTGAATTCTTACCACTAAACAAATTTAAAAAAGACAGATCTGACTCAGATTTGTCTTTTTTTTCATTATTCAGTCTGATTTACAACTCATTTAAAATTTTGTCATATCTTTGTAACAGTTATTACACAATTTCGACATAAAAGATTTGTTTCTTTGTACCAGTTTTTAAAACTATAAACTGTCAACTATAAACTATAAACTTTTTATGAATCCATATCGTATTTTAGTTGTCGACGATGAAGAAGATTTGTGTGAAATCCTTCAATTCAATCTTGAAACCGAAGGCTATACAGTTGATGTTGCCTATTCGGCTGAAGAAGCAATGAAAAAAGACATAAGTGTTTATAATCTGCTGCTGTTGGATGTGATGATGGGCGAAATTTCCGGATTTAAGCTGGCCCGCATGTTGAGTGAAAATCCAAAAACCTCCACCATTCCGGTTATTTTCCTTACTGCGAAAGATTCCGAAACCGACCGCCTGACGGGATTTAATATAGGTGCCGATGATTATATTTCGAAACCTTTCTCCATCCGCGAAGTGTTGGCGCGTGTCAAAGCGGTTATTCGCCGTGTGGAAGCAAAAAAAACAGTAGAAGCTCCACCACAGAAACTTACTGACGAATAGTTGGAAATGGATTTAGGCAATAAAAAGGTGATCCTAGAAGGAGCTGAAATACCATTCACCAAGAAAGAATTTGAAATATTGAAACTCTTTTTAGAAAACAAAAACCGGGTTTTTTCACGTGATGAAATGCTTTCGCGTGTGTGGAGTGATGAAGTAATCGTTTTGGACCGCACCATCGATGTGAACATTACCCGACTTCGAAAAAAAATAAGTCCATACGGAAAAAACATCGTGACCCGGCTCGGTTATGGATATTGTTTTGAAGAATGAATTAATTTACGTTTTTAGATATAGGATTTATGATTGAAATCTTGATTTTTCGGATTTTTATCGCCAATCTAAAATCTAAAATCTAAAATCCAAAATTGAATGACTTTAAATCGCCGACTTTTCCTGTATTTCTTCAGCATCTTTTTTCTGGTGCTGGTTGTCATTTGCTTTTTTCAGTACCAACGCGAAAAGGAATTCCGAACGGAACAACTTGACCAACAACTGGCGACCTATAATTCTACCATTAACCGGTTTATTCAGGAACGAAATCCGAATTGGGAATCGCTCGAAAGCTACGTAAAATTATTCCCAGACAGCACATTGCGTGTTACCGTTATTGATTCAATAGGCAACGTCACTTTCGATTCATTTGTGAAAAAAGGCACCAAACTTGAAAATCATTTGGATCGTCCGGAAATTCAAATGGCAAATTTTTCTGAAAATGGAAAAGCTATCCGCCATTCTGTTTCCACAGGAAAAGATTATTATTATCTGGCACATCGTTTTCCTCAATATTATGTCCGAAGTGCCTTACCTTATAATGTCAGTCTGATTAACACACTTCAGGCAAACACTTTTTTCCTGTATTTCATGCTTTTTGTGCTGATTGCAGCAGCCATTGCGTTGTACTATATTTCCCGTAATTTCAGCAAATCCATTAACAGGTTGCGCGTTTTCATTCAAAAAGCTGAAAAAGAAGAAATTATTGAAACCGAAATCGAGTTTCCGAAAGATGAATTGGGCGAAATAAGCAAAAACATCGTGAAGCTTTACCGGCTGCAATTACAGACAAAGGATGACGTAAATAAAGAGCGTGAAAAATTGATAAAACACCTTCAAATTTCGCAGGAAGGATTAGGAATCTTTTCGTCTGATAAGAAAGAAATTCTGGCAAATACGAATTTCATTCAATATACCAACATTCTTTCCGACCAGCAATGCGAAAGCTCCGATCAGATATTTTCACTGCCCGAATTTGCTGATATTACCGAATTTATAGACAAGAGTTTACTTAACAATGAGTTGAAACGCAAAAAACTGGTTGTTGAGAAAAGCGGTCGTGTTTTTTCCATACAATGCATTGTTTTTCAGGATAATACTTTTGAAATATCCATAAATGACATTACCGTTCAGGAACATGAAAATGAACTGAAACGGCATTTGACCCAGAATATTTCACATGAATTAAAAACGCCTGTTAGCAGTATCTTGGGATATATGGAAAGTATTCTTGAAAATCCGGATATGGATGCCGAACGCCAGCGCTTTTTTATTGAGCGTTCCTTTCAACAGGCACAGCGGTTAAGTGCATTATTGCAAGATATTTCCACGCTCAATAAAATGGACGAAGCCAAACGGCTCTTTGAAAAAGAAGTTTGCAATATTTCAGAAGTTGTTCAGGACGTGTTGAATGATGTGCATTTGCAGATTGAACAAAAAGAATGCAATATTCAAATGAGTTTGCAATCCGAACTTCAGATTCAGGGCAATCGTTCGTTGGTTTATTCCATTTTCCGGAATTTAATGGATAACGCGTTGGCTTATGCCGGCGAAAAACTCACCATCGAAATAAATTGCTACCGTGAAGATGAACAATTTTATTATTTCTCCTTCAGCGATAATGGTGTTGGCGTTTCGGAAGAGCATTTAAACCGGCTTTTCGAACGATTTTACCGTGTTGACAGAGGCCGCAGCCGTAAAGCCGGTGGCACCGGACTTGGTTTGGCAATTGTCAAAAATGCCATTCTTTTTCATAAAGGAACAATTTCAGCCAAATCTGTTCCGGGCGGCGGACTGAGTTTTATTTTTTCGTTGAGAAAACTCTGACAGAATGCAAATCATTCGCAATAAATGGACACCACTCTTTCTTAGCAATTTTTTGGGAGTTTTCAACGATAATTTCCTGAAATATTGCATCATATTTATTGCCGTTTCGTGGAAACTGCCGGTATGGCTGAACCAATCGCAGTTGATTTCATTGGTATCTGCCTGTTTGGTAGTTCCGTATCTTTTCCTTTCACCACTTGGCGGTCGGTTGGCCGTTATTTATTCCAAAAAGAAGGTTTTCCGTATTTGTAAATTGCTTGAAATTCCGGTTTTGACGGTGGCTTGTGTGGCATTCTATTTTCATCTGGTCATGTTAGCGGTTTTTACCGGATTAATTATGGGTATTCTGAGCTGCCTGTATTCTCCGTCCAAATACAGCCTTATCCGTGATATTGGAGGAGCGGAAGGCGTTTCATTTGGCAGCGGAATGTTCGAAACGATGGCTTTTTTGGGAATCCTGATTGGAACTGTAACCGCATCTGTGGTTTCTGATATTTACAACGAATGGTTTGTTTTCGCATTGATTTTGACTCTTGCTTCACTTGGTTATCTGGTTACAAGATCCATTCGTGCAACCGAATTACCCGAAAATAAAGAAGAAATAAGTACCTTAAATCCGGTACTTTTTCTGTATGAGTCATTTAATTTTGCCCGTAAACATGCCAATGTCAACAGCGCCATTCTCGGAGCTTCGGCGTTTTGGCTTATTGGCGGCATGTTACAAATGAATCTGGTAATTCATACTGTTCAATTTTATCATGCGTCTAACACAACCACCGGAATGATAATGG
>CAIYTJ010000521.1 GCA_903929065.1 uncultured Bacteroidales bacterium
ACGCAGAAACAACGGAGTGTTTTTTTTTCCAAAAATTAGGGACGCTGGTACGCAAATTTAACGGATTGGAAAGAAATGAACTCGTACTTTCCAGAAGTACGAATTCTATTTTCGATTATAATATTAACTAATCTACTATGCTGTCAATTATTGATTGAATTGTATCCATCCATCCCCATTCCATAAAATTATAATTAAATTTCTCGGCAAATTCCAACCAGTCTTCGTCAGTTGCAAAAGTCATATCAAAGCATTCGCTAAATCCTTTTCTTGTAGTAATATCCAATACTATCCATTCTTTTTCCTCTCGTAGATATTTAATAATATCCTTTTTATCCATCGTTTCAATATTCATATATTTTTTGTGTTTTTTATTGAAAGTCATTCAATCAACTTTCATAATTATTTTATGATTGAAAAATGAAAAGTTTTACATATTTATATATTAATTTGTCCTGAAATGTGCTTGGAATAAAGGTTTCAGAGAAATTAAGTGGAGTACAATGAATTATGAGAACGTCATGTCTGGCGACATGCCTAAATTGAAGTAGTCGGGAAATTTGAAGGTAAAAGACAAGGAATAATTCAATAAAGCAAAAGCAATAAATTAACTTACTTAATCACCATTGTTGCCTCATTGCCTAAACCCTTTGTTCATAATCATTCATCAAGGAAACTTCTTGTCATTTGACATTAAGTCATTTCGTAAAAATAAAAAACCCTATATCATTTAAGACATAGGGCTGGAAGAACTGAGATGGTAAGTAAATGACTTTTCAAAAAAAGTTATTTTTTATCATTCACCACATACTCCATAATGACGGGCTTTAGTTCGAAAACAATATGCATTGTTCCTTTGCAACCGCTACAATAAATTTCACTGGTCAAAGTGGTGTGGTGTTTCGGTGATTTGCTGGCTACTAAATAAGATCGCTTGTCTTCCTCTTTTAACCCGCATACCGGGCAAGTGTCATCTATTATTAACTCGTACATTTCCTCGCATTCTGAACCAACATAAATCATAACCACTATTCTTTTTTATCTACTACTTATAGTCCCGAATAATTGAAAAGTTTCATTAGGTAGAAAACTACTTACAGGAGTTGAAGGATTGGTTTATTAAATCTAAAATATCATCCAAATTAAATTTCCCTTTTTGCAAATCCTTAGGATCCAGCCAAACTATAACACCTGCGCCCCATCTATGGTTCTCAGGTACGGCTTCTTTTATCAAATGCTTAGGGTCATTAAGTTTTACTTTTATCGTCCTGAGAAACAATCTTAAAATGTTGCTCTTTTTTTGAACATGCAGTTCGATAAATCTAACATTGCTCCCCTTAGTTCTATAACAAATAGATGCTCCTGTTGCATAAGGTTCTCCAACCTCTTTGCTAATTGCAAGAACTCGTTCATTAATTTCACGAAATGTAGAAATCAGTTCTGGCATCGCACCGTCTAAGTGGTCTTCAATAGTATTTACTGGCTTATTCATATACTCAAATGTATTAAGTTTACGCCAAACAACTATCCATGTCAAAAATCAAACTTGAAAAGAACCAAACGGGTATTGCTTGCGAATACTATGTAGCCGGGGAGTTGTCAAGGCTCGGATATAATGTCACTGTGACTTTTGGCAATACAAAGTCTATTGACCTGTTAGTGAGCAAGAACGAAGAAACATTTGCTGTGCAGGTGAAGGGAATTCAAAGCACCGCATCAATTTGTTGGAATTTGGACAAGACTAAATTAAAAGACAAAAAAATTATAATGGTTCTAGTAAATCTTCATGTAGATAATCCTTCCGTCAAACCGGAATTTTTTGTACTCACCCAACCAGAGGCATTAAAATTGTTCAAAGACACACCAAAAGAAGGAGAGAAAAGAACCTACTTAGATTACAAAACAATAAAGGGATTAAATAGCTACGAAAACCGATGGGATGTTTTTGAAAAGCAGAAAAATGCAATTCTTTAAAATGGCTGCTGTATTATTATTTACTAATTCCCGTCAAATAACCCTTATCTATTGTGCTCTCTTTTTTTGAAATCAGCAAATTGAACTTATCTGGTCTAACGATGAAATGTCAAAAAAGGGGTACCTGTTGTTCATAATCATATGGAATAGATCCGAATACTATTGCTTTTAATCTGGCTCTACTAATAGCAACATTGATTCTATTTGGAGAAAAAATAAAACTATTTCGATCTAAGTCTTCAATTGCATTCGTAGTGCAAACTGAATAGATTATTATATCGACAGTGATACCTTGCACTCTCTCCACTGTGTCAATAATTGGAAACTCTCTTAATCCCAAATTATTTAGACATCGCTTAATTTCAATAACTTGTTTTCTAAATGGCGTGACTACTGCAATCTGGGCAATAGGATAATCCAACGTCACTAAGAATTGAATGAGTGTTGCTATTCTATTAGCTTGAATTGGATTGAAATAATAAAACGTTCCGTCACTTTCATTATCCTTAATTACCACTAAAGATGGTTCGGAATTCAAACATTCTATTTCAAATTCGGAAGCAGTAGTTAAATCAACATTCAATTTTCTGTCCCGTGATGTTGTACTTGCTTTTAGAAATGTTTCGTTGGTGTTTTCATCTAAATAAAAATTAGACCCAATGAAATTTGTCAATTCCTTGTTCATTCGATATGTAATATCCAACTTGTCAATGAACGCAGGGTTGATATTTCTTATGTGCTTAAAGATTGAGGTACTTAAATAGTCATCGATTAATTCTTCCTGAAATATTGGCGGCATTTGTGCATCGTCTCCAAAAAACAAATTGGAGCCTGCACCCATTAAACCTATTAAAGCACCAATTGAAAGAGGGATTTGCCCAGCTTCATCAATCAGAATAACATTAGGGCTAAGCGCATTCCTCTTTAGACCAAGATTAAGAATTGCAGAGTAAATTGTCATGCCAACGATTGTCAAATCAGTATCTTTTCTCTTTTTCAAATTCTGATTGAAAGCGAAAAAGCTCATTGTTTCAATCGATGCATTTAAGTTTTTAGATTTTAGTTGTTCGCCAATTTTTATAAGCTTAATTGTTGGGTTTTGTTTATGAATTGCCTCTAAGCAGTTATTTACAGCTTGGTGAGTATGAGAAAGCACAACGACTCTTTTGCCCTCAGAATTTAAAATATCTGCAATTACGCTTAAGATATATGACTTTCCAGATCCTGGGGGTCCTTGGATCCCTAAGTACGATGGCAAATTGCATGCCTTATTTATTATTCTCTTTTGCGTTTCAGACAGTGCTAATTTATTTATTTTCAGTGCAACCTTATCAGGACTAATAGTTGAATAAATTGATTTTTCAATTGGCGGTTTAATGCCAGATAGCATTTCGATAAAGTACCATCCTGGTGCCCCTTCATCTAATCGTTTATAGGATTCAATAATAGGATCTAACAATTGTGGGATGCTTATCTGGAGTTTACATTTACAACCCTTTGGAATCTCGATTCGGCTTTCAAATATTAGTGATATTTCAGTTGCTAAGTTTTCTATTATTACGGCATCAAATTTCCTGTTCTGAATTATCAGAAAAGCCTTATCCCCAGATTTAAGTTTGGTATTATTTACTTCAACAGAGAACAAAAGTTCATTTCCGTTTTTCTCGACAAGTGTCAACTCATCCACTAATAATCCTTTTTCAATTTGGATTTCTTCTGGAAGCGTTTTTAAAAGTTCAATTTGATCCTCTATTAACTTCTTCTCCTTTTGCGTGTACTCAAGTAGCGATTCTCGTAGCATATTATCTAAATAAGGAACTTAAATAATTCTTAGTTTCCCTATCATGTACGTAAAGAAACATGCCTTTCAAAGCTCTTGATAGTAAAATCCTATATCCCCTAATAATCTTCAATAGCAATATATTTTCTTCTTTACTCAAAGTCAGAATACGCTTCTTGTTTCTATTGATAATTGCTTTTTTTGCATTAGACATAGTAGAAGATAACGCTGTTTCTTTTACGTTATCAACTATTACAACCCAATTGCCATTTCTATAAACCAGATCATCTAACCACAATAAGCCTAAATAATCATAATCGAAACCTCTCACTACATAAGGACACCCAACCTCACATAAGGTATCAGCATGCATTTTTGTTCCAACAGTAGCTTGTATGAACATTGAATAGTCATCATCTGGAGCGTAATTCCATGGTTTTGAATAGATTTTAGGCTGTCCATTAAAATCGTATTTAAAGTAGAAATCCATCAATGAAGGGGATACTTGATGAGGTGCCTTTTCTTTTTTCGTTTTCCATTCTCTGGAGTAACTTGAAATTAATCGAGCAGTCAATCCGAGTTGAATCTTTTCCCGTAGCTTTTCATCTAATTGATGCGGGTAATCAACAATTTCAAACTCAAAGGCACCAGCTCTATTTGCTATACTTTTTCTCCACGATGTTGATAATACCCCACTATAGTTGTTGTCAAATAATCCATCAATGAAATCAACATATTCTTTTGAACCACCGCATCTGAATTGACTATCCGCCAAACTCACCTTATGTATTTCAGCACCTAATCTTCTCGAAAAGTCCTCAAGATTATTAATAGTTGTAGTTTCATTATCCCTATAAGATTGCTTTCCGTCAGTAAAGAAAATTGTAATTTGGGAACTTCTGACAACGTGAAATGCTTGAGGTCCTGCTTGCAAGCACCAACCGCTCGCAAACCCTATATTATGACCTTCTGTATTAATTAGAGCATGAGCTTCGTCTACTATTGAGATAAAATGCAAATTATCCAATGATAATTGTTTGCCACCGTTCTCTAAATAAATAGCTACATTATTTTGCCAATCCTGAACATTCATATCATGCCCGATTGATCTTAATTGTTTTACTTTCGAGCCAGACAAGCCAGGGATGCCAAAATCGTTTTGGCACAATAGTTGCACTAAGTAAAGCAGGAAAGCGCTTTAATCTTCCCCTATCGGTTGCCTGATACCTGACCAGGCCGAACATTGCTGAAAATCGAACAGAGTAAGCAGTAACCTTAAAACTTCTTTTTATGCGCCACAATCTTGTTATTACCATCGCCACTTTAGTAATTGCCGCATTCGTTTATTTCATTGTTGATTCTTTGTCTAATGACAGCCGTGCGGCCATCGGTTCCGTAACAATTTCCGGGCTTACC
>CAIYTJ010000522.1 GCA_903929065.1 uncultured Bacteroidales bacterium
GGGTCACCCCATTCCATTACGTAAAGACGCGGGTCGTACTTTAATTTATTTAGGCTGTAACATTGCGCATCAACATTCACAGACATGAAAGCTAATCCTAAAACACATAATAAAATTGGTTTCTTCATTTTTTTATAGATTTAAAATTGATAGCTAATTGAAAAATATTAATAAATGCAAAGATAATTATTTATCTTATCAGCACAATAATTTAGATAATTATTTGCGAAAAAATAAAAAAAACGTCGGAGATTAAATTCCGACGTTTCATTTTTAGAGAATAATATTTTTAGTACGCAGACTCAAATTGCTGCAAAAACCGCACATCGTTTTCGGAAAACATGCGTAGATCCTTTACCTGGTATTTCAGGTTGGTAATGCGTTCAACACCCATTCCGAAAGCATAGCCGGAATAAACTGTTGAATCGATACCGCAGTTTTCCAACACGTTTGGATCAACCATACCGCATCCCAGAATTTCCACCCAACCTGTGTGTTTACAGAATGGACAGCCTTTCCCACCACAAATATTACACGAAATATCCATTTCGGCACTTGGTTCGGTGAATGGGAAATAGGATGGACGCAAGCGAATTTCGGTATTTTCACCGAACATTTCCTTGGCAAAATACATCAGGGCCTGTTTCAGGTCGGCAAACGAAACATCTTTGTCGATATACAATCCTTCCACCTGGTGGAAAAAACAGTGGGCACGGTACGAAATGGCTTCGTTGCGGTAAACACGACCCGGAAACAACATGCGGATAGGTGGTTTTTGAGTAGCCATTACGCGCGATTGAACCGATGAAGTGTGGGTACGAAGCAGTACATCAGGATTTTGTTCGATAAAGAACGTGTCCTGCATATCGCGTGCCGGGTGTTCCGGTGGAAAGTTCAATGCACCAAAAACATGCCAGTCGTCTTCAATTTCAGGTCCTTCGGCAATGGTGAAACCAATCCGCGAGAAAATATCAATAATTTCGTGTTTGGTCAATGACAGCGGATGGCGTGTGCCTAATTTGATAGGATCGGCACTTCGTGTCAAATCCGTTTTGTTGTCAGTGTTTGCAGAACTGCTGAAAGATTCTTTTAGTTCGTTTATCTTATCCTGTGCTGTGTTTTTTAGTTCGTTCAACAGTTGACCCACTTCGCGTTTTTCCTCATTGGCCACATTCCTGAAATCATTGAAAAGTTCTGAAATCTGTCCTTTTTTGCTTAGGTATTTAATGCGAAGCGCTTCAAGCTCTTCAATATTCGTAGCTGCCAGCTGGTTTACTTCTTCTAGCAATTGATTAATCTTATTCTTCATTTTTTTTAAGTTTTTTTTGTCAGGTTCAGTCAAAACGCATTGGCTGTCAATTAATTAAAACTGCATTAAAAACCTGTTATTCTTTTCTTACAGCTTGCAAAAGTAATCAATTTTCCCCAAAAAAAGATTGTCTTCAAAAAAAAAGGATTGAATGTTCGGTTATGTCTTAATTTTGCCTTATATTTGTCAAACACTAATTGAATTGAGTATGCAAATTGATAACATCCTTCAATTTCTGAACGAATTGAAAATCAACAACAACCGCGAGTGGTTTGCTGAAAATAAAAAGTGGTACGATCAGGTCAAAGCCGAATTTGAACAAATGTGCAAAGAGTTGATCCTTGAAATTTCTAAATTCGACGAGGAAATCAAACATGTCGAAGTAAAAGACTGCATTTTCCGCATTTACCGTGATACACGTTTTTCGCACGATAAAACGCCGTACAAAACGCATTTTGGCATTTATATTGCTTCGGCCGGTGGTCGTAAAAGTCCGCGTGGCGGATATTACTTCCATCTCGATCCTGCCGGATGTTTTGCCGGCGTCGGAGTTTGGAGTCCTGAACCGGCTATGCTGAAAGCGCTTCGCCAAAGTGTTTTTGATAATATTGATGAACTGAATGAAATCAGGAATAATCCGGAATTTTCTCAATATTTCGGCAAGTTCTTTGAGGAGGATAAACTTAAAACTGTACCACAAGGATTTCCTAAGGATTTTCCGGAAGCAGAATTGCTCAAGCTGAAACATTATCTGGTTGATTTTAGTTTTAATGAAGCGCAACTTAAATCGGAAAATTTCATCAAGTTTGTAGCCGATGTATTCAGATGTGGATACCCGCTTAACCGCTTTTTAAATTACACTGTTGACGAGATTAATTCATAATTCACAATTTATAAATAGAACTGTTTACTGATAACTGTTCACTGCTGACTGAAAAAAATATGATTTTAGATTCACTTGAAAATGCCGGATTGTACGCATCAATTCATCCCCGATTTAAACAGGCTTTTGATTTTTTACAGAATACCGATTTATTGGCTTTGCCATTGGGTAAAATGGAATTAAACGGTTCCGATTTATTTGTAAATGTGGTAGAAGTAGTTGGAAAATCGGCCATAGAAGCACAAATGGAAACCCATATTCGATATATTGATATTCAGGTTCCAGTAACAGCCACTGAAACAATGGGTTGGATAGCCACAAGCCAATTAAAACAAACTACACAGGAGTATAATTCTGAAAAGGATGTTGCTTTTTTTGCTGACGAAGCAACTAATTTTATCCATGTACAACCTGGAGAATTCGCTGTTTTCTTTCCTGAAGATGGTCATCAACCCGGAATTGCTACTGGTCAGCATAAAAAAGTGATTGTAAAGGTATTGGTATAGATTTTTTATGTTGAATCCTGATTTCTGAGAACTTAAATACAACCGAATAATGAAAGATCTTGCAATTTTAAAATCCGATCCGTGGCTTGCACCTTATGCCGGAGCCATAAACGGTAGATACGAGTATTTTGAAAGCATAGAAAAAA
>CAIYTJ010000523.1 GCA_903929065.1 uncultured Bacteroidales bacterium
AGTTATACACTTTGTGATGTAATGAAAGTGACGTCATTTTTCGAGTTATTCACTTTGCGAAGTAATAAAAGTGACGTCATGTTTCGAGTTATACACTTTGCGATGTAATGAAAGTGATGTCATTTTTAGAGTTATTCAATTAACGAAGTAATGAAAGTGACGTCATTTCCGGGTTATATACTTTGCTATGTAAAGAAAGTGATGTCATGTTGGTTAATAACATCCTTTGAAATATTAAAGCTGGCCCTCAATTTGTAAAGTAAATTAAATTATATTCAATATCAGGAATTAATTTTAATGCGCTAAATAGTGTTTCTTTCATAAAACCCAATACCAGTAAGGCTTTCACAACCTGTTGATAACTTTATGAAATTGAAATGCATATTTATTTGTAATATATAATACAATATTTTATCTTTGCTACCAAAAGTATGTAAATAATAATATTTTGGAAATATTTTAATAGAAATGTAACACGAATACAGTCTATTTGTCACCTTACAGAACTACTTTTGCATAAAAATTCGATTTAAAATTCTATAGTACTAACTTATAAAAAACAACAAAAATCATGAACAAAAATTACTTTTTGAAAACCTATGCATTTTTCGCATTAATTGCTGTAATGTGCTTATTTAATTCAATTCAGGCACAAACAACATACACTTGGATTGGTTTAGACCAGGCCGATTTTCAAGTTGCTGCTAACTGGAATCCGGTACGAACAACTCCTGCAACAAATGATGTTTTGACATTCAACGATGGAACTACAAAAACCATTACTAATTTACCTGCGACACAAACAATTGGACAATTTCTTATTTCAAACAACAGTTCAATAACTTTACAATCAACCGTTGCCTCTACAATTACAATAAGTGGGGGAACAAATTGTTTTAGCATTGCAAGTGGTTCATCTCTAAGCATTTTACAAAATCCAGGAGCAACGATTGCTATTATATTAACTTTGCCGACTGGGTCAACAGGTACAGTTGCAGGAACAATGACATTGGCTTCAGCTGGTACACCAGCTGCTCAACATCATTTATATGCCACAGATGCAAGTGCTATCACATTTCAAAACGGATCTATATTTTATTCTGGTACTGCTTCTCAAAGTTTTAGTGGCAATCCATTTGGAAGTACAAATTTAAGCTCCATAATTTTTGCAAGCGGATCAAGATATATTTATTATGGTGGTTCAAATCCAATGGGTGCATCTGCTCCAAATTCCGTCGTTGTTTGGCAAACTGGTAGTACTTATACACACAGATCAACTGGTTCTCCAAGTCTCTCTGGTAGAACATATTCAAACTTCGAATTTGATCAAGCCGCTGGTGCATCAAACACTTCATCGTCTGCTGTAACATTTGATAGTTTTACAATTACTAATGGTAACTGGCCTTTGGGTGTTAAAGCTGCTTTTACAATTAAGGGGAATATTAACATTGCTGCTGGAGCAACTTTAAATCTAAACCCTACAACTGCGGGGACATTGGCATTTCCTGGAACAATAGCACAATCAATAAATAATAACGGTACATTAACCATTAATTCGTTTGAAACATTTAATGTAACTAATCCAGCTAATCTAGTCATTAACAATAGTGCAACAGGAACAATTAATAATGCAACATCATTGCCTTGTACATTAAATAACTCCGGTACTTATGCTTTGAGCACAGCTAATACAGTTTTAACCGGAACTATCAATGCTAAATTATTAAGTGGTAGCACTGGTGGTAAAGTAACTGCACCAGCAGGAACGCTTGATATTAGTGGTGTAACCTTGAATGTTCTTCTAAATACCGGCTATACTCCTGTTGCCGGTGATAAAATTACTTTATTCACTGGTCCAACTTCAATCATTGGAACTCCGACAATAACATGGCCCGCAGGTACATGGCATTTGGATACCTCTGTTGCAGGTACAGTTAGTGCAGTTTGTGATACAGGCACCGGAATTAATCCGGCTTATACAAACCTTGAAGTTTCTGCTTCAAACGGAACTGTTTCATTTACTTCCGAAGCTGGTACTAGCATTGAAATTTATAATACAGTTGGGCAGAAATTGCTTCAAAAACAAGCTGTTTCTGGGTTAAATACCGTTCCGGTTTCAACCAAAGGAGTTTTGTTTGTAAAAGTAGGTAACCGTATTGCTAAAGTGATATTGTAATAAACACTTTCTATTCCTAATTTTAAAGGGCTGTCCAAATCGGGCAGCCCTTTTTTTGTGTGATTTCCATTGTAATACATTGATTTGTAATCTGCATTTTACAAACCTGTGAATTTTTTCGCTTTGTTGATAACTTTTATGCAACAAGTTTGTATATTTATTAATTATCCTTTATATTTGTTGCGGAGTGTGTTTATATGCCAATAAGGAGTGTTTGTGACATAAGTTCGGGTATTTACTCAATGTGATAACCAAAAACAACACTTCAAGTACTATTCATGGATATTTGTTTTTATAAATGGATAATTCCCTGTTTTTTTTATATTCGATTCGAACGATATTATCATTTTATCGGATTTTATTTATAGAATGTTTAAGACAAGATC
>CAIYTJ010000524.1 GCA_903929065.1 uncultured Bacteroidales bacterium
ATTAAATATTAAAAATATTACTCAAATTATTTGGATTACAACATAGAAGGTCAAGCCCTACGGGTTTTGGGCACAATCTCCACACCTCGCTACGCTTCGGGTAGTATTCTGCCCAAAAACCTTGACAGCCGCCGCTTCTCTGGCTGTTTGAAGAGTATATCCTTTTTTTTCTTCTTTTCTTTTTCTTTCTCTTTTCTGGGGGTAAAAATTATTTGCAGGGGTAGTCCCTCGTTTATTCACCCTTTAATCGTTATCCTCATGTGTGCTTTTATTTTGAAGTCTTACAATCAGAAAGAAGAAATCCGAAATCCTCATTTCTTTATCCTAAACAAAGGAAATAATAGTGGAAAACCACTTTTAGCACCCTGTCCGAATTGCTTTGTAATTATCGCAGAAAATCAAGAGCAAGCTGACCAACTTCACACCCTCTGTTATGCTTTGTGGCGGTGTCGTGCCTTTGTGCCTCATTTGCATGGCTCTGTTATTCCGTTTATCACTATTCGGTCATTCCGCAACGTTTTGGAGTTCCACATTCCAATCATTGAAAAAAACGCCACCGATTTTGCTAAAACTGTCCAGGCACTCAAATTATTGGAGGAAAGGGAGCAGAATCTAAAAAAAACACTTCGAGCTGTAAGCGAATACAAGCAAGCGTTTGTTCGCCAATTTTTCAAAAGTGCAGGGGTGTAAAAGCCCTTGCATAAGCAACTAAACGCAATCGGCAGCAAGCTAAACTCTTTCTGTGTCAGCCACATAATTGCAATATATCTTTACATTCGGATAAGGGAAAGTCCGTATTTGAGCCGTACCAAGTCCAAGTAATCATATTTATTAACTCCATAAATTTTTAAGGTAATGGGAAAGATTAATTTAGGTATTTTAGGAAGTTTCTCAGGTAAAGTGGGAAATGTCGTAGGTGGTAGCTGGAAAGGAATCAGCTACATGCGCGCTAAGGCTTCTTCTGTAGCCAATCCCCGCACTGATGGTCAAATGGGCCAACGCAGCAAATTTGCTTTAGTATTGGGTATTTTGAAGCCAATCACTGGCTTTATCCGTGTAGGCTACAAACGCTACACAACCAAACAAACAGCGTTCAATGCTGCAATGTCGTACATTCTCAACAACGCAATCACGGGAGCTTTCCCTGATTTCAGTGTTGACTTGTCCAAAGTGTTGGTTTCTCGTGGTAACCTTACTACGGCTTCAAATGCCGCAGTACTTGCCACAGGTGGTTCAATTGGTTTGACTTGGGACGACAATTCCAGTGCAAACATGGCTAACGCCACCGACAAAGCGTTGGTATTAGTGCTGAATCCACTTCGAGCAGAAGCAGTTTATGAAACTGCTGGAAACGCTCGTACCACCGGAGCTCAAGAAATTGCAGTTCCTGCGGAATGGTTAGGCGAAAGTGTTGAAGTGTTCCTTGGGTTTATCACCGAAGACGGCAAAGATCTTGCTAACAGCGTTTATTTGGGTTCTGTAGAAGTTGCTTAGGCGTAAGCAATAACTATTTTCTTGCTGACAAATCCCGCTCATTCGAGCGGGATTTTTTGAATACACTAATTTAAAAATCAAATCAAAATGAAATTACTTTTTATACCGTCCATAATGAATAAAGACTGGAGCCATTTAAATGGACTCTTGGCAGTTTTAGCAGTCTTATATTCCTGCGTATTTGTGTCAGTACTCATTGACCTATTTTTTGGAGTAAAACGAGCTAAACAATTGAAAGTGGTCCGTACAAGTTTCGGGTATCGCCGTACTATAACAAAATTGACCAGTTACTTTGGCTTAATGATAATGCTAACCATTGGCGACATAGTCGCCAGCGTTGTGTTTGAAATGCCATATTTTACGGTTATAGGTGCGATTGGGATTGTCTTAATAGAGGCTAAATCCGTGTTTGAAAACCTCAGGCAGGAGAATAAAAACGTTGATGATATCCAAAAAGTGCTACTGAAGATATTTGAAAACAAAGAGGAAATACAAGCCCTCATTTCATTCTTAAACTCAAAAAAACAGGAGGAATAAATATGAAATCGAGAGGACTTCGGAACAATAATCCATTGAATATCCGGCACAATGCCGATAATTTTAAAGGAGAAATCAAAGGTAGAGACAAGAGTTTTAAAACTTTCTCGTCAATGCCTTACGGCTATAGAGCAGCCTTTGTAACGCTTGCAACCTATCTTTCGAGAGGATGGAACACAATTGAAAAGATAATAACCAAATGGGCACCGCCTGACGAAAACAACACAGAAAGCTATATCGCCAATGTTGAAAAATGGTCGGGGATTCCAAGAAACAAAGTATTGACCGCCTTTGATGGCTCTGACTACATTCTGATTGTTGCGGCAATGAGTTTTGTGGAAAACGGACGAAACGCCGACATTTCAGCAGTACAGGAAGGATTTAATCTACAAACTAAAATCAAGATCCAATGAAAAAGATACTTTTTTTCGCAGTAATAGCAACGATGTTGTATTCCTGCAAATCGGTAAAATACATTCCCGTAGAAACAACTAAAATTGAATACCGGGATAATTTCGTCAAAGACTCAATTTTCCGTTACGATTCAGTTTTTGTCAAGGACAAAGGCGATACGCTAATTTTGGAACGGTACAGCTATCTATACAAAAACAAGATTGTCAAAGATTCAATCTTTATCAATGATACAATTCACGTTCCCTATCCGGTGGAAGTTGTCAAACAGGTAAAAGCTCCATTGACCGGCTGGCAAATTTTCCAAATCTGGTGCGGTCGTATTTCTCTAGTCGTTTTGTTGCTTATTGGCGTTTACTTACTGTGGCGATTAAAGCAGTTCTAAGGCTGTTTTCTACAAAATGAAATCTCACTCATTTCGAGTGAGATTTTTTGTTCTAAAACTGTCCAATATGTCCAAATAAGTACTATATTTGTACGGTTTTTATATTGTTTATCAATCATTACTATTATCAATATAAAACATTGAATATCAATTTTATATTCAATTTATAACACATATTTATTCGTACCACATTTGTACCATAGCACGTAAAAGCCCTATAAATAAAGGGTTTTTGTTTTAGAAGAAGTAAAGTAAGTACCAGTTAAGTAACCGACTTTTATAAATATAAAGGACCAACCGAAAGAAATTTCAGTTGGTCTTTTTTTGTTTTCAACAAATATCGCTCAACATTCGTTATCTTTGCAACAAACGGTAAATATTGTTTCATGTGAAATGAATTCCATATTAAGCCTTTCATCATTATTGATAAATTCAACGTAAATGTCCATCGAAAAGAAAGAACATACGGCCGAAAAAACCGTTTTACATCCCCGGAATAAGCATCGGAATCCGTATGATTTCAAGATATTAATAGCCACTTGTCCCGAACTGGAAAAATATGTGAAAGTGAACGCGTACGGCAATGAATCGATTGATTTTGCCAATCCAAAAGCGGTGAAATGGTTGAACAAGGCTTTGTTGAAGCATTATTATTCCATTGAATACTGGGATATTCCAACGGGTTATTTATGTCCACCAATACCGGGAAGAGCAGATTATATTCATTACGCGGCCGATTTATTGGGTACCAGCAATAATGGAAAAATCCCCACCGGATTTAAAATCAGATGTATGGATATTGGTGTGGGCGCCAGTTGTGTTTTTCCAATTGTTGGAAATAAAGAATACGGTTGGTCGTTTATCGGTTTCGATACGGATAAAACAGCATTGGAATCGGCTGATAAAATTATCAATCATAATGCTTTTTTAAAACGAAACATCGCCTTGCGTTTTCAGGAAAATCCAAAAGATATTTTTCATGGAATCATGGAGCGGAACGAACCGATTGATATAACCATTTGCAATCCGCCTTTTCATGCTTCGGCAGAAGAAGCACAGGAAGGCACACTTCGGAAGTTAAGCAGCCTGAATCACAAAAAAATCACCACTCCCACCCTGAATTTTGGCGGACAAAACTCGGAACTTTGGTGTGAAGGCGGCGAAGAAAGGTTTGTTCGGGATATGATCCGGCAAAGCAAACAGTTTGGGTCGAATTGTTTTTGGTTTACAACGCAGATTTCAAAACAATCGCATCTGGCAGCTGTTTATGATGCATTGAAAAGTGCCGGTGCATTGGAGGTCAAAACGATTCCCATGAATCAGGGAACAAAAATCAGCCGGATTGTGGCATGGACTTTTCTCAAAAAAGACCAGCAAAATGGATGGATTAGTACACGATGGAACGTATTATAATTCATAATGCATAATTTATAATTCACAATTAATTATTTAGCATTAGAAATAATGAAATTCTTCAGCACTTCACAAATTCGTGAACTGGATAAATTCACAATTGAACATGAGCCGATTGCTTCCATTGATTTAATGGAACGTGCGGCAGTTGCAATTACCAACAAATTCACTGAATTGTTTAGTTCAACAAATTCTGTTTGTATTTTGGCTGGTCCGGGAAATAATGGTGGCGATGCACTTGCAACAGCACGTTTACTGCTTCAAAGAGGATACCAGGTGACTACACTTTTTCTGTCAACAGGCTCATTGTCTGCTGATTGTAAGGCAAACTTTCGTAGGGTGGAAATACAATTTCCCCGTTCATTTATTGAGCTTACCCAAAAATTTATTGATCCGGAAATTTCAAACAATACGGTTATTATCGATGGTATTTTTGGCTCAGGGCTTAACCGATCGGCTGAAGGAATTTTCGCGGAAGCTATAACTTGGTTAAATTCAATAGACAATCAAGTGGTTTCAATCGATATTCCATCCGGTTTGCAGGGTGAAGAAAATCCGGATTTATCGATTCCCATTGTCAAAGCAGATTACACTTTCAGCTTGCAATTCCCCAAACTGGCTTTCTTTTTTGCGGATAATGAAAAATTTATTGGTAAATGGGAAGTGGTTGATATTGGCATTCTTCCTGAAGCCATTCAGAAAAATTCGAGCAATTTATATTATCTGGAACAACAAGATATTGTTTCATTGCTGAAAAAACGTACCCGATTTTCGCATAAAGGAAGTTTTGGTCATGCGTTGATTGTAGCCGGCAGCAAAGGAATGGCGGGTGCTTCGGTACTTTCGTCGAAAGCTGCTATGCGAGCCGGAGCAGGTTTAGTGACTGTTCACGGACCGGAATGCAACCGGACAATTTTGCAAACTTCCATCCCGGAAATGATTTTTCAATCGGATATTCAGCAGGATGTTATCTCAGAAGTTCCAGATACGGATAAATTTAATGTCGTTGCCGTTGGTCCGGGAATTGGCACAAGTTCCGAAACAACCGAAATGTTGAGAGATTTATTATCCAACCTGAAAGTACCATGTATCTTAGATGCTGATGCATTGAATATTATCGGTCAAAACACAGATTTGCTAGAATTTATTCCCGAAAACAGCATACTGACTCCACATCCTAAAGAGTTTGAGCGGATTTTTGGTGAATGCGAAACCTCATACGATCGAATGATTAAAGCTCAGGAAGCAGCGCTTCGGTATAAGATTTTTATTATTCTAAAAGGTGCTTACACACTTATTGTCACTCCTGACGGTCGGTTTCTCTTCAACAGCACCGGAAATTCAGGCATGGCAACAGCTGGTTCGGGCGATGTTCTTACCGGCATTTTAGCCGGATTGCTGGCACAAAGTTATACTTCAGAAGAAGCTTCCAAACTCGGTGTTTTCATTCACGGCCGTTCCGGAGATTTAGCGCTGGAAAATGAATCAAAAGAATCGCTTATTGCCAGCGATATTATTGAGAATCTGGGAAAAGCATTTAAATCGTTGCAAGATTAAACCACGAACTACCTGATTCATAATCTTCCACCACTTTTGTTGGCTGGTGGAATGCAAAATGACTTACCAGCGTGGTTATTTCCTGCCGAAGCATGGAAATGGCACTTTCTATCAAATCGTTTCTAAAACCGGCATCGCCCAGTTTCATAACCATTTCCATAGAAGCCACGCGGCTAACGACACGTCCCAGTTCCACTAACTTGCGCTGTGGCATTTGCAGGTCAATGTCGAAACTGATTAAATCTTTCACCTGATTTGCTGCCATTTCAGTCAACCGGTGACTTTTTAAATAAACCTGAAAAGCATTTTCTTTCACTGTTTTCATTAATTTTACAATGGCTTCCCCAATTTGAGCGTAAAGAATGTCATTCGAGCCTTCGAAAATCATAAACGGACGACTGTCCACCGTTCCGCGGCCGGCAATATGATTCAGTTTATACCCTTTTGCACCAACCAACGTTAACAAAGTTTGTGACGATTCCTGCATTAAATCGGTGGTAACTGTCTTGATGATATTGGCTTCGAGACCAAGTCCCGTCAAATCATTTTCAATGCCGGCAATTCCCGAACTATGCTTACTGAATGCAGAAATAATCGTGAAATTAGCTTGTAGTCGGGCTAAATGCTGTTGAACCTGATCGTACGAAAACAGATTTCTGCCACCAACCAACCGCTGCTGACAATGTGCAATGGCTTCATCGAGCATTCGTTTCACAAAACCCAAACCCATGCCCGGGAAATGCAACCTACTGCGATGCAATAAATCCAGCATCATTTGAATACCGTTGGTTTGAGGAATAAGTCGTTGAATTTTTGGTATTTCTACATCCAAAATATTTCGCCCGTAAGGAATCTGATACAGCCCAAGATTCTCAAAACGTTCTTCCACCACAATTTTTTGGAGCGGATTTGTATTATCGCAGACAAAAAAATCAATGTCGCGCTGCAATCCGCCTTGTTCTGTTTGTCGTCTGGCGGTAAGCAACCAGTAATCAGCCTGTCCGGTTAATCCCGCCCAATGTTTTGTTCCTTTCAGGTGAAAATGATTGGATTGTTCGGTAAATGAAGTTTGCATATTTAACGCATCGCTTCCAAAACCGGGCTCGGTTATCATCAGCCCACCCATATTTTGATGGTTTAGAAAGCGACTAAACACTTCTGGTTTAGCTGCACTCTGACCGTATTTGGCAAATGGTTGAAGAAAAAGTGCGCTATTGATTCCAAGTGTAAGCGAAAGTGAAAGTGATTCGTATGAAGCAGCCGAAAATAGTTGCAGGTTTTCCTGAACACTACCGCCGCGTCCGCCATATTTAGTTGGAATCGATAATGAAAGAGGATTAGTATCCATAATTTGACCAAGTACGCTGGGAGAAATACCGCGTGTAATTCCCATTTTATCAATGTCATTTTCTTCGTGAAATACGGTTTTAAGGGTTGATTTAAATTTATTTATAAACTTTTCGAATGATATTTGCGGATTTTTATCGGGTGATGAAATTTTAATTTCAGGTGAATTTAAATAGGTTGTTTGCATTATATTGTTCATTATCATTAAATTAGTAAATTTTGAGTTTTAAACTCTAACCTAGAACAAAATCATTTCAACAAAGTTCCCCTTATTTAAGAATTAGCCTTTTCATTTATCGAATATTGAGGATAATAGTCTAAAAATAGTTTAAAAATGAACGGCATGGATTAATATATCACAAAATGCAGTCAAAAACAAATTAAGACTCAACAAAAATATATTCTTTTGCGTTCAATTAATAGCTCTATTAAACAAATCTATTAAATATGGAAGTTAAGAACAATCAGTCTATGGAATCAATTATTCTGGAAACTGCAGAAAGACTGTTTTTGGAAAAAGGTTTTGCCATGACATCGACAACTGAAATAGCAAAGGAAATTGGTTGTAATCAGGCACTTATTCATTATTACTTCCGAACAAAAGATAATCTTTTTAATCTGATTTTCGAGAAGAAATTTCGTGAGTTTTTCCAACACATTTTTGATTTGGAGAATTTGGACAAGCTGACGTTCACTGAAAAACTAAAACATATCATTGAGTCGCATTTTGATATGGTTCGAAAAAACTCCAAAGTCCCATTACTTATAGTAAATGAGTTTTCCAGAAATCCAGAAATGCTTGCAATACTTAAAGAAAGGCTTAAAGATGTGGTATCGGGACTTTTTAAAAGCCTCAGTGACGATTTAGAGTCTGAAATTGCAGCCGGTCGCATACGTCAAGTGGCTTTGATTGATTTAATTTTCAATACAATTTCCATCAATATTTCTTTGTTTTTGCTGTTGCCCGTGGCTTCTGAAATTATGATGATGACCGAACAACAAAAGGAACTAGTTATTAATCACCGTCGGGAAGAACATGTAACTTTGATTTTAAATAGTTTAAGACCCTGATTTTGTAATTTATAATTCAACGATATGAAAAGAATAATCTTATTTAACTTCTTGATTTTTATCAGTTTATTGAGCCTTAACGCCCAAAGCCTGAACATTGATTCCTGTCAGGCAAAATCAGCCAGAAATTATCCGCAGGTAAAGCAATTCGGATTGATTGCGATAACAAATGAATATAACATTTCGAATGCCAACAAAGGGTATTTGCCGCAACTAACACTTTCGGCAAAAGCTACTTATCAATCGGAAGTGACCAATTTGCCAATTAAAATTCCTGGTGTGATAATTCCACAGCTTAGCAAAGACCAATATCAGGCCATGCTTGAAGTAAATCAAACCATTTGGGATGGCGGTGCTATCAAAGCTCAGAAGAAAGGCATCTTAGCGTCTACCGAAACTGAAAAGCAAAAACTTGCCGTTGACTTATATGCGTTGAAAGATCGTGTAAATCAGGTATATTTTGGCATATTACTTATCAATGAGCAACTTGGACAAAATAATATTTTGCAGAAAGATCTTCAAACCAATTATGACAAAGTAACATCGTACAAACAAAACGGTATTGCAAACCAATCGGACCTTGACGCCATCAAAGTGGAAATTTTGAATGCTCAACAGCAGGAAGCGTCTTTAATCAGTATGCGGAAATCTTATATCGTAATTCTCGGTGCCATAACCGGACTGCCTGTTGATGAAAAAACAGTGTTGGAAAAACCGGTTTTGCCAAAGGCAAATGTAACGGTTGTAAATCATCGTCCGGAATTAAGTTTGTTTGATGCACAAACCAACTTGTATGACAGTCAGAAAGATGCCGTTTTTGCCGGAAATCTTCCGAAACTTGGATTTTATGTTCAGGGCGGCGTTGGCAAACCGGGACTGAATATGCTCTCAAATGAGATTTCACCATATTACATAGGTGGTTTGCGGTTATCATGGAATCTAAGTGGATTTTATTCTTTAAAAAATAATATTGTGAAAATTGAATTGAATAAAAAGACGGTTGACGTTCAGAAAGAAACTTTTTTGTTCAATAATAACCTGATCAATCAGCAACAGCAAAATGAAATTGACCGGCTCAAATCACAACTTAAAAGCGATGATGAAATTATCAGTTTGCGAAACAATATCCGCAAATCAGCCGAAGTGAAAGTTGAAAACGGCACATTAACTGTGACTGATTTGCTTCGCGAACTAAATGCCGAAAGTCAGGCCAGACAAAGCAAATCATTACACGAAATTCAACTTTACATTGCCGTTTATCAACAACTTAATACAACAAATAATTAATACACCACAATCCCTGGACGGGCATAAAACACAACTAATATGAAAACAATTTTTAGCACCAAATCTTTAAAATATAATGTTTTATTGGGAATTGCACTTTTTGCCGGATTTACCAGCTGTAAAAAGTCAGATAATGATTACGACGCAGCCGGAAATTTTGAAACTACCGAAGTCACCGTTTCTGCCGAAGGTTCTGGTAAATTACTGACTTTTAATGTTGAAGAAGGTCAAACTTTGCAAGCTGGACAGGTTGTCGGTTCAATTGACAGCGTGCAACTTTACCTGCGCAAAAAACAACTTTTGGCAACCGGAAAAGGCATACAGGTTCGTCGTCCGGATGTTCAAAAACAAATTGCTGCTATCGAACAGCAAATTACCACGGCAAAAACCGAAAAAAAGCGTATTGAAAATTTGTTGAAAGCTAATGCTGCAACACAAAAACAACTTGATGACATTGTGGCACAAATTGATGTTCTTCAAAAACAGCTGGATGCCCAAAAAATAACTTTGGTAACTACAAATGAGGGAATGACTCAAGACAACGAAGGGATCAAACTGCAGGTTGCACAAATTGAAGATCAATTGCAAAAATGCCGGATTATCAGCCCAATTAATGGAACCGTTTTAGTAAAATATACTGAAAAAGGCGAGTTGGTTATGCCTGGAAAAGCACTTTTCAAAATTGCCGACACCGAAAATATGATTTTACGCGCGTATGTCACTTCCGACCAGTTGAGCCAGTTGAAAATAGGTCAGAAAGTGAAAGTATTTTCAGATTTCGGAGCTGACAAATCAAAAGAATACACCGGTACTGTTGCCTGGGTTTCAAGCAAATCGGAATTCACACCAAAAACCATCGAAACCCGCGACGAACGTGCTAATCTGGTTTACGCAGTGAAAATCAACGTAAAAAATGATGGTTTGTTGAAAATAGGCATGTACGGAAATGTTAAATTCAATTGATTTCGAAAAATAATTAAATGTATTTTCTACCATAATGTCGCTCCTACGGAGCTTAATAAACGCTTTTCGATCTATTTTTTTCTACCATAATTTCACCCCTAACGGGGTTAAAACAGAATTGCAATAAAATTGCTCCGTAGGAGCTTAATTATGGTAGCAAAAGATATATATGACAAACAGAGCTCCGTAGGAGCGAAATTATAATATGCCATGCCAAATACTTATACACAATTCAATATGCATATTGTATTTTCTGTAAAAAATAGAGAAAACTTCTTATCTGATAAAATCAGACCTGAACTTTTCAAATACATTACAGGAATTATCAATAATCAAAAACATTATTCATTGGCAGTGAATGGCTATAAAGATCATGTTCATATTTTCTTTGAATACAATCCTGCATATTCAGTTTCTAATTTAATCAGGGATGTTAAATCGGGTTCGTCAAAGTGGTTAAATGAAAAACGTATTTTCCCGGGCAATTTTAACTGGCAGGAAGGTTATGGCGGTTTTTCGTACTCAAAATCTCAAAGAGATACTGTAATCAAATACATTATGACTCAGGAAGAACACCACAAAGGAAAAACATTCAGAGAAGAATATTTGAAACTTCTGAATGAGTTTGGGATTGAATTTAAAAACGAATATCTTTTTGAATTTTATGAATAATAAACAAAATCGACTTGATATAGCTATTCATTGCGAAGC
>CAIYTJ010000525.1 GCA_903929065.1 uncultured Bacteroidales bacterium
ATCTGTGGAACAACGAGTACTGTATGTTTGTAAGTCAACTCGTAGCCATCTTTTTGAAATTCGGACCTGAAACATTACACCTGAAAAAGGCCTTCGACAGGGTGTTGGCACTGATGCCCGAAATTGCCAAAATTAAAGCACAAGAGTTAGGAAACGTTATCAGCAATAAACTGTCCGATATGAACACCGAACGCCGAACAATTATTGTAGGCATCGGCGATCAGGTAAAAACACTTGGTAGACTGAGCATGCCGGCTTTAGCTGAATCGGTGGCTTTGTTTAACCGCTTTCTGGACAAACACGGCAGGGATATTGGCACTAAAAACTATAATGCGAATACGGATGATTTCAATAAACTGCTGGCGGAATATGATGTATCCCGGGAACTAAAGACTGCAGCTACCAACCTGCAATTGGCCATGCTATTTGATCACTTAAAGGGAATTAATACCGAATTTGCCGATTTATATCTGCAACGGGACGACGAAAATTCGTCGGTTGAAAAAGTGGATGCCGTGGCCATACGTGCTGAAATGGATAAAACACTGACTGCCTTTTACGATGCCTTTGAATTTTGCAGTACCGAATACGATGACGTGGATTACCAGACTCCTGCTGATAAAATGAACGAAACGATTCAGCACTATAAAACGCAACTCAAAGCCCGTATCACCCGCAGGCATCAGGGTCAGGATGTTCATAACGAACCTCCAATTGTTGCGCCGGCATAAAATTGGCTCATAATCATGTTCACTCTCAATAAATTTTCATTCCTCCTCGCTTCTAACGGGGAGGATTTTTTAATCGATTAAAGACGATTAAGCGTTCTTCGGGCTGCAAGCCCAATATATTTCAGCCCAAGGTAACGTCCCAAAGGGACAACGCCTTGGGATTCCATAAACATCAGCAATAAAAACGCCCTGAAAGAGCAACATAGAAACAATCCCGAACCATGTCACAGTCATTATCAAAATTGTATGTACATGCAATTTTTCATGTAAAATATAACGAATGCTTGATTCACCCTGAAAATGAAAAAGAATTATATGCCTACATGGGTGGAGTAATTAAAACGTCCAAATCAATTCCAATCAGTATAAACGGCACCGAAAATCATATTCATGTGTTGTGTGTAATGTCTAAAAATATTTCATTAGCAAGCTTATTGGAAGATATCAAGACAAACAGCAGCCGATGGATTAAAACGTTAGGTCCCCATTATCGCGAATTTGCCTGGCAAGGAGGATATGCCGGTTATTCGGTAAGTCAGTCAAAGCTGGAAACGGTGAAGAAATATATACAAAATCAGAAAGAACACCACAAAAAACAATCGTTTAAAGAAGAGTATATTCAATTTCTCAAAGAAAATGATGTGGAATATAAGGATGATTATTTGTGGACATAATACTTATGTTGTCCTTTCAGGACGCATATTTTATTTATTTACCGATACCCAGGGCGCTGCCCTGGGCTGAATTATAAAAGGCCTTCAGCCTGAAAACCTCCCCTTTGGCGCTGCTTTTCATGCTTGTCCGTCAGGTTTATGGTAAATAACCTCATAAAAAGCGTACCTTTGTCGCCGATTAAAAAAACGAAGCAACTGAGTATAAAAATTTATCGAAAAAAACTGTTTATGAAGCGTATTAATGAATACAAGAAATTATTTAATGTTGAACCTCACACCGATCTACGGGAATTAAAAACCACTTACCGCAATCTGGTAAAAGAATGGCATCCCGATAAATTCCAATCGGATGATGAGAAAGCGCTGGAAGCTGAACTGAAAAGCCGGCAGATTATTGACGGATATCATTTCCTGGTAAGCATTTCGCCCGAAACAAAAGCGGCCAACGAAGTGGAATACAACACCATTACGGCCGAATCGGGCATTGCGGATTATAAACTGAAAGGCCAGATGTTGGAAATATCCTTTATGGATGGGTCGACATATGAGTATTTCGGTGTTTCGCAAAACATTTTCACCCGGTTTATCAATGCCGATAAGCAATTGCGGTTTGCTAAAAGGAACATTTTTAATTCTTATCTCTACCGTAAATCGAAGAAAGCTACAGAGGCAGCCTAAAGCTTAATTCTGTTTTTCAAATCCTATTACAGCCGGTTGCACGTATGCAACCGGCTGTTTTTATGATTAACTCACATTAAGAAAATTCCATTAAATATACACAAATAACAGTTGAATTTATTCAGAGGCGAGGAATTTACATCATATATTTGTTTCATTCAAAATTGAATTTTAAAAACATAAATTAGTATTTATGTAAAATTTTACCGTGTATGGAAGATTATAATATTGGTTCCAGAATAAATCTGAATGGGAAGGAATTTGAAATTATTGACATCTGGTCGGAACAAAGGATATTCTCAGAATCGGAGGAAGAACAGGTTGCAGACGTTTATTACGTCAATTTAAAAGACGAACATGGACACATTTTAGGTCCCGTTGGTATAAATACAACGAAAAAAGATAAATAAGTTAGTTACAGATAGTAAGAGTAAATAACAAAACAGCCGGAGGCAATCATGCTTTCGGCTGTTTTTTTTGAAAATCAGAAAGTTACTCCCAATGTTAGGAAAAAACAAAAAATATTTCATTTGTTTACTTAAAAACTAAAAAATATTTTATATATTTGAAAATTCAAAATTGTCCTTACAACCACCAACTATTCACTTGGCATAATGGCATTTATGATAATAAACAAAATATTTACGTTAAACAAAAAAACAAATCAGGTTAAGTTATGAATGAAAATCTCATTAATTATTGGTGGGTACTGCTGATAATTGCAGGTGTGGTACTTTACAAGTACATCCTTCGCTTTCTGTTCGGGATGGTTATTGTCCCTGAGGACCGGATCGGTCTCGTTACCAAAAAGTTTGTACTGTTTGGCGCCGATAAGGCCCTCCCCGACGGACGCATTATTGCGACTAAAGGCGAAGCTGGTTTTCAGGCTAAAGCATTGGCTCCGGGACTTTATTTCGGCAAATGGTTCTGGCAGTACGATGTGACTATGGAACAATTTACCGTTATTCCCGAAGGTCAAATCGGATTAATCATGTCGAAGGACGGTGACGCAATTCCAACGGGTAATATTCTCGGACAGCGCGTTGATTGCGACAATTTTCAAGACGCAGAAAAATTTCTGGTAAACGGCGGACAACGCGGTCGCCAGACATCCTACATTACGGCCGGTTCGTATCGTATCAACACAATGCTGTTCCAGATTTCAGTTACGAACATGATTCGTATTCAGGAAAGTAAGGTTGGGATTGTAACCACCCTCGATGGTCAGCCTATCGAAGCTGGGCAAATTGCCGGTAAACTGGTGGAAGGACATAATAATTTCCAGGATTTTGACCTTTTCCTGAAAAACGGCGGTAACCGCGGGTTGCAGCCTCAGGTAATTCTGGCCGGTTCGTATAACCTCAATCCATGGGCAGTTCAGATTGAAGAAATCCCAATGACAGAGATCTCCATCGGTTATGTGGGCGTTGTGATTTCGTTTATCGGAACCGAAGGACACGACCTGACGGGCTCAGATTTCAAACATGGAAATATTGTTGAAAAAGGAAATAAAGGTGTTTGGATGGAACCACTCGGACCCGGAAAGTATCCAATCAATATTTATATCATGAAAGTGGAACTGGTACCGACAACCAACCTTGTACTGAACTGGGCAACCGCTCGCAGCGAAGCGCATAACCTGGATAAAAACCTCTCGACAATCACTGTTCGTTCAAAAGATGGTTTCCCATTCAACCTAGACGTGGCACAGATTATTCACGTTCCAACCACCGAAGCACCAAAAGTTATTGCCCGTTTCGGAAATATGGTGAATCTTGTTTCACAGGTTCTGGAACCGACTATTGGTAATTACTTCCGTAATTCGGCTCAGGACAGCGATGTGATTGCATTCCTCAGCACCCGTAAAGAACGCCAGGAATCGGCCAAAGAACATATTAAAAGAGTGCTTGACGAATATAATGTCAACGCGGTGGATACGTTGATTGGTGATATTGTTCCGCCTGATTCGTTGATGAAAACTCTAACCGACCGTAAGTTGGCCGAAGAACAAAAAATCACTTACGATACCGAGAAAAAGGCACAGGAAACCCGTCAGGGAATGGAAAAAGAAACTGCCATTGCCGATATGCAGAAGGAAATTGTAAAAGCACAACAGGGTGTGGAAATTGCTGAACGCATTGCAAACGCCACGGTAAAAAAATCAGAAGGAGATGCTGCCAGTGTGAAACTGGCTGTAAGTGCCGAAGCCACTGCTACCAAAATGCGCGCAGAGGCTGAAGCAGAAGCTATCAAAGTAAAAGCATCGGCTCAGGCTGAACAAATATCACTTACTGGTAATGCAGAAGCAGGAAAAATCCTTGCTATCGGTAAATCTACCGCCGAAGCATACGAACTGGCAGTAAAAGCATTGGGCGGCGAGAACTTCACCCGTTTCAAAATTACCGAAGAACTCTCAAGAGGCAATGTGAAACTGATTCCGGATATTTTAATCGGAGGAAACAATGGAAATGGCGGAACTGCTATTGATGGTTTACTGGGATTAAAACTGATGGAAATGATGGATCCTGAAAAGAAGAAAGAACTGAAAGAAAAAACACCGGATAACAAGCCGCCGTTTAAATCTAAATAACAGGAATTACTAAAACAGCCGTTTACAAGTATGTAAACGGCTGTTTTTATTTAATCAATTTGCGATTCACCGAAACATCTTTTAAATTTTTTGTTTGATGGAAGTTACCGTTACATCCAATACCCGGGTGAGGAATGAGAATTTCTCTTTCATCATGTTGTACGTTTCACCTGATTCAATATAAGCGGCAGTTCCTTCAATTATAAATCCGGTGCCCTGATAATCATTGAATCCCATCACCTCTTTACTGCCAAGGGTTATTTTCAACCGGTTATTTACGTTCACATTTTTCTCGGTTTTACGCATTCCATAAGCCGGAATCAGGATATGTTCGTCCTCAGTTATGACAAGGTATGAATTCCACGTATTCACCACATGTGGTTCGCCCTCACCCCACGAAACAATGGACACAACGCCTTCGTGATTTAACACATCATAGAATTTCTGCGGAAGTAATTTCTCTATTTTATTCATTTCAAAATTAAAAAAATTGGGTTATATTTTCTATTACTTATCATTAATCATTTCGATGACAAAGTTAGAATAGCTAAGTCACTGAAACAATTAAACCAGTTTAAGAAATAAAAAGTTTATATTCTTTTTCTCAATTCGCTTAGGTATTCGGGCGTTAGTCCAAGGTATGAAGCAAGCATGTACTGAGGCACCCGTTGCAGAAACTGTGGAAATGAAGTACTGAAATGTTTGTACATTTCTTCTTTAGAAAGTTGGTAGATAAGTTTTACCCGTAGTTGCGATGCGGCCAATGCGCGCTGCATCATGATGCGGAAATAACGTTCCATCTGGGGTACTGCGGCAAATAATTCATCCTGTTGACGATAATCAATAGCCATCACAATCGATTTCTCAACGGCCTGAATAAAGTATTCGGATGGTTTTTGCTTCGCAAAACTGAAATAATCGGACAACCACCAGGTTTCGAGCCCAAACTGGGTGGTTTGTTCCACCATTTTATCGTTGTGGTAAAACATACGCAGGCAACCGCTTTCCACAAAATAATTATACCTGCACACCTCACCTTCTTTAAGTAAGACCTCTTTCTTTTTCACCTCCAGCGGCTGAATGTAAGATGCTATAATGCTAATTTCTTCTTCAGTCAGATCAACATACTTTTTGATATGAGAAATAAAGCAGGGATAATTACTTTGCATAAATACGTAAACTGATATTGTATTTTTGGTTGAATATTTGTAAACACACTGACTTGCTTTACTTTTTCAGATAAGCGTCTATCCGTTGTTTCACATTTTCACGGATATTCAGCCAGAACAGGTTGTAATCGTAAACATGCAGGTTTTTCATCTTCTTCATTTTGTTGGCAATCTGAGGAGGAAGTGTGACCCAAAGAATCTTCGATTTGGGTTCAATACCGGCACTGACGGCATGTGGAATCATGCGATTAAACGAATAAAGCGCACCGTCGTTCAATGTTTCGGGAGCAACGTGGGTGGAAGTAGTCCAGGTAAGCGGGTTCACACAAACTGAGTTTCCTACTTCATTTTTAATCTGACCGGGCAATTCATTTTTTTGAAAGGATCTCCAGCCCACAAAACAACCGGTTGCATCCGGCGTGTTGCCAACCGGAATATGTTTGAAAGCATTGGTTGGAATCTGATAACCGACCACATAAGCACAAACCAGCTTTTGTTGCAGCGGTGTTCCATCGAAGAACTCCTGAAGCAACCGTATGGCATGAAGGCTGCCCTGACTGTGAGAGGCAATAATGATCGGACGTCCGTTGTTTTCATGTTGAAGATAATACTCAAATGCCTTTTTAATATCACTGTAGGCCAGATCGAAAGCTTTTTCAGCTTCCGGTGTATTGCGCACAAAAAATGCTTTGATATTGGCTTGTCGATAACGCGGTGAAAATACCCTGCAACTGCCATTGAAAACCGATGCCTGATAAAGTATGGATCGGTCATCTGATCTTTTATTTATGGCTTCATCGTTCAGGTCGGCATTCCACGAAAGAACTTTCAGTTTGTCCAGTATTTCTTTCCAATTAGTGCCCGATTGCAGCATATCATTTTCATCGTCAGTACCGATAAACGAAGTCGGGTGAATAAAAAACACGTCGGCACGCTGATCACGTTTTTCATCTTTCAGAAAAGATGGAATGCTGTCGGCGGTACTGTGTTTCATAGGCGATGCAGCCCAGAAATAAAGATTACTGTAGTCCGGAACCGGACCGGTATTCGGTGCTGCCTGACTGCTCAGGGTTTTTTCGAGATACTTTTGAATCAGTTTGCCTTTCTGGGCAAACAAAAATACACTTGAAGTAAGTAGTAGAATGGTTGAAATTAGAATCTTTTTATACATATGATTATCTTTCAAAAAGTTTCTTCAGTAAATCAGGCCGTTTCAGGCGCTGAAGATCGCGGATAATGGCACTCTTATATTCGATTTTGTACCAGAAAAAGAATTTCCGTTGTTCCAGTTTTTCGTCCTTGGTTTTAGCTGTGAAAACCGGTTCCAGCGTATAAGGATGATAACCTGAATAATAAATCTCTGTGGCCAGCGTCATGGGAGTCGGAGTGAAATCCTGCACCTGCTCCAGTCTGAAGTCAAAACTCTTTGTCTGTGCAGCCAGTTCGGCCATATCTTCGTTGGTACTGCCCGGATGGCTCGAAATGAAATAAGGAATAAGCTGCTGGTTCAATCCTGTTTCGCGGTTGATGCGGTCGAATTGCTGCTTAAACTGCCCAAAATACTTAAAGGTTGGTTTGCGCATCAGGTTCAACACTTTGTCCGAAGTATGTTCGGGTGCAATTTTCAACCGTCCCGAAACATGATTGGTAATCAGTTCGCGGATATATTCGGTATTTGTTTTATTGATTTCCGCATTTTTGGCATCAGCCAGCAGCATATCGTACCGTACGCCACTGCCGATAAATGATTTTTTGATTCCGGGAAGCTGATCCACCGATCGGTAAATTTCCAGTAACGGAGCATGGTCGGTATTCAGGTTGGAACATACTTTCGGATAAATACACGAAGGTTTTTGGCATTTACGACAAATCTCCATATCAATGCCTTTCATGCGATACATATTTGCTGAAGGACCGCCCAAATCGCTCAGATAGCCTTTAAAATCAGCCATTCG
>CAIYTJ010000526.1 GCA_903929065.1 uncultured Bacteroidales bacterium
GCTATTGCCTCATTTACTTTTATGCGCGTCCTACCATCGGAGGCCTGTGTAAATTTTCCCATAGCTATTGATTCAATTCATAAGGGATCACAAACTGGTTTAGACTATCCTCAGTTTGAATCTTAATTTTAGGCACCTTCTCGTAGTCATCATTTTTTCCCAATTCTCTTCCGCGTATAGGACTTTCCTCGGTTAATTTATTTATTAATTTAGTTTTTTGGAATATTTCAAATGCATTCACCATAGTTGACTTTATCCTTTCAGGATATTGATCTTGGATATAGACTTTGGTTAATTTCGTCATTTTCCCTATTAATCTATTGTCAATTTCCCGGTTGAATACAGGAAACGAATAACCTATAACTACCAATATTTCTGTTTCTGAAGCAATTCTATCAGCAGCTTCAAGATTTAGGCTATGCCCCTGATACTTGCTAGGATAGTTGGGATCACTCTCCCATGCAAAATTAAATGACATCTCCGGTAAAGAATTTCGATCCTCATCTAAGTTTCGCACTAAATTACTGTAGTGGTAAGATCTTAAAAAGTCTGATAAAAGCAGTTCATTGTTGTCAATTGGATTTATCCCATCAAAGATTGACCTCTTGGACAATAAATCACTTTCTGTAGCCCACTCCCATGAGGCATCACCATTGAGCTTTACTATGCTGAACGAAAGTGAATTTATATGAATGTTATTGACCTCACTTTTAGTTTTGTGGTTCGGCAAAATGCTAAAGGCATTTTTTATGTGATTTACCTTAGTCCCTGTAAGCATCGACTTCATACTCAGCTCAAACTGCATATCATAATTCCATGACAGCATATTAATTTGAGGATTTAATCTAAATCCAAAATCGTCATCAGCTTGGCTATCTGGATTATTACCTGCTAGATAAATCTTTTTCGTTATTGCCGCAATGAAACTTCCATACCTTTTATCAACTGCTTCTTTACGAAAATTGTACCCTCTTTTCCTTTTACTAGGAATGAACAGGTACTGTTCTATGGTAAAGTAAATAATAAGGCATTTCTTTAACCTGGCAAGATTTTGGTTGTCGCTGGTTAAGTAAAATTTTTTCGCCAGTGTATCAATGGTATAAAAATTACCTGCTTCCTTAATCAACCATTCAAGTTCACTTTGTATCGACAGCAATAGTGAGAAATTTTTAGCTATTTCCTCATTAAGCTCCTGTTTTTCCTCACTTATCCCAGGGATTCCATACTTTTTTTTCATACCCAAAAGAAAACCACTAATTTCCTTCATCCGTTCATGCATATCTGCTACAACTGGAATAGTATTGGCACTTGCACCTGCACCTAATAGGTATGTAATCTTTACCACGTTATTTTAATTTTGATCGGAAAAATATGAATAAGCCCCCACATTTTACGCAGGGGCTTATTATTTTCACTCAATAATCAGTTATTCCTTAGTCTTTCCTCGAGTATAAGCATATCACTACCTATAGTCTTTTCCAGCACCTTCGCGTATATCTGGGTGGTA
>CAIYTJ010000527.1 GCA_903929065.1 uncultured Bacteroidales bacterium
CTGTGCCTCCACCTGAAATTCTCCGCGCTAATTTTATGCTGTTTTTTCTTGAAAAATTATAATTAATTTCCGAATAAAGATTTTGATGCTTACCAACCACAATGCATGGCTCGTTAATGTAAAGGATAAATAATTCCTCTGAGTTGTGTCTCAGAAAATATTCTTCTGAAGCGAGATTAAACCAAGGATTATGACTTTTAGATATTAAACAGCGCATTTTTATTTGTAAATTTTAATTGATTATTTCAAAGATAGTATAATTTGTTATTTTTAACATTATGATGATTACCAATCGAGGTTTACTATTTATGAAAACAATAATTTTAATCAAGTTGATAGGTCTCCTTCAATTATAAAAGATTCTCGGAATTTATAATTGTGAAACGAAATTTTGATTAAATAGAAGAGGCAAATAAAAGGTATGACATACTTTTTATTCATTAACAGATATCAGGATTGTATTAAAAGCACAGACCCGGGGAAGGCCACTTACTACAAGGTAAACGTACAAACACCATTTTGAACCACCTTTATATCTTGGCATAAACCATGATTGAATTATGGCGTGTGAATTGTCGGTTCCGAAATATATTACGTGACGAAGAACCAACATAAATGGCAATCATAATATATTTCCTTTTTGAATGAATTATTGAATTTAATTTTTTAACCTTGGGAAAATTTGTAGCGACCAGCAATTTTTGACACTAACTTCTCAACATATCGATTACCTTAACGTAATTGAGCTTAAACAAGGCGACGTAAATGCATTTGATGAATTGTATAACAAATATTCGCAACGCCTTTTTAACTTCTCATTAAAATATCTCAAATCAACTGAAGAAGCTGAAGAGGTAGTACAGGAGGTATTTCTTTATATCTGGGTAAAAAAAGAGGGTTTAAAACCTGATTATTCGTTTAATTCCTATATTTTCACAATTGCCTATAATATTATTAAGAAGTACTTCATTAAAAAGTCGCGGGATAATGCTTTTAAAGACGACCTGATCTATTCGCTTCTTAAACAGGAAAATAGCATGGAGAAGATCATCGATTACAAATTTCTACTCGAAAAAGTAGAATCAATTATCGATACTTTGCCGCCCCGGAGGAAAGAAATTTTTGTGAAACGGAATTATGAATGTTTATCAATCAGGCAAATTGCCGAAGAACTTAATATCTCTCCTAATACGGTTGAAAACCAGCTTGCTTCTGCCCGGAAGCAGATTCTGGACAAATTTAAAGATGAGAAATTGGCAGTTATGATTTTCTTAATGCTTTTTACTTCCCTCTGATCGATTATTCAGACTCCATACCGGACCACAGGTATTGGAATATAGAAATCATGATGTTTCCTTTATCACAGGGGGATGCAGTCGTATTTTTCAATCTTGTGAATGAATTACACGACAAAACATCACTTGTAATAACAACCGATAAATCACCTAAAGAATCGGCAGATGTCTTGAAAGATACCGTTTTAACAACTGCTCTGCTGGATAGACTCTTGCATCGATGCGAAATCGTGAAACTATAAACCAATATGAAGTGGGTTGTACTGGATTCGAACCAGTGACCCCTACCCTGTCAAGGTAATGCTCTAAACCAACTGAGCTAACAACCCGAAAAACCACTTC
>CAIYTJ010000528.1 GCA_903929065.1 uncultured Bacteroidales bacterium
AAAAAGAGAAAACTAACTTTACTAACCGCAATCCAACTGATGGCAACAACTAGAAATATGGCTCAGGAAAACCTGACCTACCAGACACCTCCCGAAAGTATCATGAAGCTGGCCGATTACCAGCGTGCTCCGCAGGTAACGCTCGACACGAAGAAAGAAAATATGCTGCTCAGCTACCGCAGCACGTACAAAAGTCTTGACGATTTGAACCAGCAGGAAATGAGTATGGGCGGACTTCGTATCAATCCGGTAACGAATATCGGCTCGGCAGTGAATTACATTATCAACCTGAAAGTGCGGAAAGTCTCCGCGCACGAACCGGTTCAGGTAAAAGGATTGCCCGTAAATCCACGCATCACCTTTGTCACCTGGTCGCCCGACGAAAAGAAAATCGCTTTCACCAATACCGTGGCAACCGGCGTTGAACTATGGGTGCTCGATATGGCAACGGCTCAGGCAACGCGGCTGAGTGGAGCTAACCTGAATGCAAACCTTGGAAATCCGTTCAACTGGTATCAGGACAGTAAACAACTATTGATTCGCACCTTGCCCAAAGACCGTCCGGCATTGATTGACGCGAAAAAAGAATTGCCAAAAGGTCCTATCGTGTCGGTGAGTGAAGGTTCCAAATCGCAAAACCGCACGTATCCTGATTTATTGAAGAATGCAACCGACGAAACGAACTTTGTTACGCTGGCTACTTCAGAATTGTACAAAGTGGATTTGAACGGCAATGCCGAATTGTTTAAAGCATCGGATATGTATGTGAACGAATCGTTTTCGCCCGATGGAAATTACTTGTTGGTTACTACGTTGCACCGTCCGTTTTCATATATCGTTCCGTTGAACCGCTTCCCAATGACATCGGTAGTTTATGACCGAAAAGGAAACGTGGTAAAAACGGTAAATGAAGTGGCTTTATCGGAAGTATTGCCCAAAGGATTTATGGCGGTTCGCACCGGAAAGCGTCAGATGAACTGGCGGAATGATGAACCTGCCACATTGTTTTACGTGGAAGCCTTAGACGGCGGCGATCCGAAAGTGAAAGTGGATTACCGTGATGCAGTATATCAATGGAAAGCACCTTTTACCGAAAACCCAACGCTGCTGGCAAAAACCATTCAACGTTATTCGAATATTATCTGGGGAAATGAATCGGTGGCTGTTTTGCAGGACGAGTGGTACGATACGCGCAACGAAAAAACCTATTTGATAAATCCTTCGAAGCCGGAAGAGACTCCGAAAGTAATTACCGACCGCAATTTTCAGGATGTGTATTCCGACCCGGGGCATTTTGAAACATGGAAAAACAAATACGGCATTTACGTGCTGGCTGTGGAAAATAACTGCCTTTTTCTGCTGGGCGATGGGCATACGCCGAAAGGTCAGTTTCCGTTTATTGATGAGTTGAATCTCCAAACGCTTCAGAAGAAACGCCTTTACCAAAGCACGTATACTGACAAAATGGAAGAAATCTTTGATATTGAGGATTTCAAGAAAGGGGAAGCGCTGGTTCGCATTCAATCCAAAAACGAATATCCAAATTATTATTTCCGGAATTTCCGCAAGAAAGATGCCCTGACACAAGTTACTTTTTTCCCGAATCCGTTTGAAAGTATCAAGGACGTTTATAAGGAGGTGATTAAATATAAACGCAACGATGGGGTTGTTCTTTCGGGTACGCTCTATTTACCAGCTGGTTATGACCGAACGAAAAAAGAAAAACTGCCCCTGCTGATTTGGGCGTATCCGGCGGAATACAAGGACAAAAACAGTGCGGGACAATCCACTTCCAATTCGAATGAATTTACCTATCCGTATTATGGTTCGTTCGTATACTGGGTGACACGCGGATACGTGGTGCTCGATGACGCGGCTTTTCCTATAATCGGCGAAGGTAAAGCTGAACCAAACGATACGTTTATTGAACAACTGGTGGCGAATGCCAAAGCGGCTATTGATGCAGTGGATTCGCTCGGGTATATCGACCGGAAGAAAGTAGCCGTCGGCGGACATTCGTACGGGGCTTTTATGACGGCAAATCTGCTTACTCATTCCGATTTATTTGCCTGCGGCATTGCCCGCAGCGGTGCGTATAACCGCACACTGACTCCTTTTGGCTTCCAGAACGAACAACGGAATTACTGGGATGCTCCGGATGTGTACAACAAAATGTCACCGTTTATGAATGCCGACAAAATGAAAACACCGATGCTTCTCGTTCACGGTGAAGCCGATAATAACCCCGGCACTTTTACGCTGCAAACCGAACGGTATTTCCAGGCATTAAAAGGACTGGGTGCTCCGGCCAGAATGCTTATTCTGCCAAAAGAACAACACAGTTATGTAGCTCGTGAAAACATTCTGCACCTGCTTTGGGAACAGGATAAGTTTTTGGAGAAATATTTGAAATAGTTGACAGTTATCAGTTATCAGTTATCAGTTATCAGTGAACAGTTATCAGTTAAGTGATTGCATAGAATTAGACTTTAACAGTTTTTCAAGATTGAAGTAAAATCAGGTAATTAATAAATGAAACAGCCCAACTTAATTTAGTTTAAGTCGGGCTGTTTTGCTTTCAGATTAATTCTATTGGAATAGAACTAATCAGAGTTGAACCATTTCGATGTACTGACTGGTTGAGTTGGTGACACCATCGGGAGTACAGAAGTACATCCAACAATGGATTTTACCACCTGCCCAGATAGCAGGTAATTCGACTTTTACTGTTGCAGCTTCGCGATTTACAATCGCCTGCTCCAGAATTGCCTGATCTTCATCTTCGTTGAAAAAGATAAGGTTTACCAAATCAGCCGAATTATTACCTGCCATTACCGAATAATCCCAATCGATCTTCACTGAACTGACTCCCGATTTTTGGGCTGTCGCTTTATTGGTTCGATACAAGGCTCCATCGGTAAAGAGAAGCTGTGTGTAATCCAATGAAAAATCGGGGTATTCACCCTGAATTGCATTCATAAAGGCTATGTTGATTCCAAACCGTATGCCTACATTACCACCAAAGGTGATTTTGAAGACGGGATAAAAGGAACGCATAGCCCGATTGATATAACCAAATTTGCCCCGATGCTCCACCTGTTTGGGTGTTCGTGGATTACTTGGTTCACTAACCGGCCGCAAATAGTTTTTACCGGTAATTTTTGATTTTGTGGCGAGTGCTTCGCCGTACTTTCCGGAGATTTTTCCGAAAGTAGTTGACTTGAATGTAGCCATGATTTTTTTGATTTACGATTTGACAATTTACGATTTACAATTGCTTTTTTTAGAAACCGCAGCCTGACAAATCAGATTATTATTGTTTTAATTTTTTTGATTTATGATTGGGTTTTATTTAGCAATCTATAAATCAGTTGTTTATTTTTTTATTGTTGTCCGGTAATAATAGAATCTTTTTTGTCCTCAAGCCGGACCGGCTTTTACTTTTTTGCTACAGCACAAAAAAGTAAACAAAAAACGCCGCCGCTGCGGATAAAAAGCTAAAAATTGTCTGCATTCCGCTAAAATCTTCCAAACTCACCCCGTGATAACGGGGCTCAAACAGGGAAGATTTTTGTTGCTTCACTCCGACAATTTTATTTACGCTTTTTCTCCAAGGCGGAAAGATGGTCGGGTGCGAAGTCAGGATCATAATAATTCAATATTTACATAAATACCAGATTTTCAGACAATTCAGAGTTACTCCTATCATTATTGAACAACTTAATTTTTTTAATTCACTTAGAATCACATAGAATTCACATAGAAATCACTTACAATCACAGAGAATTCATATAGAATCACAGAGAATTCACAGAGAAATCACAGTATTACCACTGTATTAGCACATAGGAATCACAGAGGGGGAGGGCGGCCTTTTGCCAAATTCTTTTCAGACCTCTCCCTAATTATCTCCCTTCGGTCGATGACCGTTGGTTCCCTCTGCAAGGAGAGGGACTTAAGAGTGAATTGCGAAGTGAATTGTATTATTGAATTCATATTTCATTGTTTGTGTGTGATACGCTGAGTTGACAGCGTGATTAATTTTACACTGCAAAGAAATAGAAAAATAAAGGGCTGATTGATAGAAAATTACTTGAATCCACTTAAGTGAAAGTGGATTCAATTGTGGTTAAGCAGGATAAAATAACGGACAAGCGGAATTGAAGTGCGAATCAAGTTGTGTTTAGTTACAGACAAGCAACGGACAAGTTTTAAGCAAGTGTAAACAAGTTTGTAATGAGGTGTTTAGTATGTGTTTTTTGAATGCAAGTGACGCAAATTAAAAATTATTTTTATTGTCCTCAAGCCGGACCGGCTTTTACTTTTTTGCTACAGCCCAAAAAAGTAAACAAAGACCTCACCCGGCCTTCGGCCACCCTCTCCAACAGGAGAGGGAAAAAAGGTTGAATGAGTATTTGTCCGCCGCTGTGGATAAAAAGCTAAAAATTATCTACATTCCGCTAAACCCGTCCAAACTCGCTCCTTCGTCGCTCAAACAAGGACGGCTTTTTGACGCTACACTTCGATAATTTATTCGTGTCGAGTTTATTTTTAAATTGTACTCATGATTTCACTACGTTCAATTTATTCACGCTTTTTATTCATATCGTGTTTATTATTTTAAGGTATTCATGATCATGCTTCGCAGAATTCTCCAAGGCGGAAAGAGAGAGTTGTGCGAAAAGTAAGCCCGCAATATTGACACTTCTTGTGTAATACTAAATACACTGAAAAATTCCGGGTGCACAGCTGTCGCTCAAACAGGACAGTTTCTCACGCCAACTTCACTTGTTTTTTGGCTCACCGGACGAGGTCGCTCGTTGGCAAGCTGCATGCGATCCAATGAGTTTTAAATTTACATATTCATGATCAAGGTGTATTGATTCAGGGACACAATAGAAGTGTTCAACCCACTACGGGGTTGTAGTTCGGAGAGGAGCACTACATCCCCCGGTTGCGCTTTGCTTACCGGGGGTTATTCACATTAAACTCCTACGGAGTTTCTTTATGATGAGTGAATTAAAGAGCGTATTGTCAGCTGAGTTTTATTTAAAGAAGAACTAAAAAGGAAGTTTCATATTATCAACCCGGTTTTGAATTGCTTTGATTTCTTCTTTGTGCAGGTTTTTATTTACGGAGAAATTGACAATGCTCTGGTAGGTGCCAATATCGGTATTGAAGAAGGCTTTGAGGAGGTTGTAAAACTTTTTCATTTTGCCGTGTGGGACATGGAGAATGGCGGGATTGCTATTCTGGAGGACATAGAGTAATATAGCAATGGTTTTGCCTTTTTCGTTTTTAAATTCATTTCTCAAGGCTTCCAAAAAATAATCGTATGCAGCTTCTGTGAAATATGCATTTAATTCGTTTTGTATTTGTGCAGGAGACAGGCCTGAAGCTGGATTAGTTGTTTGCAATGTCGGTGTGGGCATCGAGTTATCGTCCTGAGAATAGATTTCAGTACCAAACCATTCGTTACCTGAGATATCTACTTCCAGGAAGTTTTCGAAAGCCAAAAAAAGATCTACTTCAGAGATGGGTACTTTATTACCCAACGGCAGGAAGTAATTGTTATTATACATATTGAAAAGTACCCGTGTAAATTCCTGTATTTTATCCGGATTGAGTTTTAAATTGTATTCTGATATTTTACCTCTATTCAGGCTGTCTATTTTCTGATTAATTTCGTCAATTCTTTCCAGTTCAGCAATTATTTTTTCTAAGTCCAACCGGGCTTTCAGTAAACGAAGACCTAATTTAATAAACAATTCGATTATTATATCCCTTTTCTGAGCTGAATAACTAATGCCGAGATGATCCAGTTTCTCAAAATACGGTATCAGGTCCTTCCGCTGGGATTCTTTTATCCGCGGAATTTCGACGGTATCTTCTTTCCAGTTTAAGATAGCATGGAATGTATACAGAACCATACGAATAATATCCTGTACATCGTCTGAATCAGAAAGCTCATCGTGTAATTCTTTTCTAATAACGGAAGAATCAAAGTTAATGGCAAGTTTTAGCGCTTTGTTGAAATTGTTGATTATGGTATCAATCGGATCGAAGGACAAGCTGGTAGGATTATAAACCACATCTATAATTTCAAAAATCTCATTGATTTCGTCGGAGGTTTTCTCGATATTAAGCATAGTACTGAAAGGATTAACCAGATTTGAAGCAAAATTAAATTGTAAATCATTTGCAAATATAAAATTGATTTTTCACATTTCCAAATTTTGTACTATTCATTTTTTTGAAAAGCTAAAAAAATAATTGTTCAGGCCTTTTCCGTTTTTTGAGAGGATGAAAATAATGGTGGTTATTGGTTAATAAACCAGCAATTACTCTTAAAATAATTTTTAGAAATGAGTTAATATGTGAAAATGATTTTGTAGCTTTGTAGCTTTGAAAAAATTATTTCTAATAATAAAAAAATCAAATCTAAAGAATGCCCCTGAACGAAGCACATGCACGAATAAAAATAAATTATTTGCTGGAGGAAGCAGGTTGGCGATTCTTTGACAACGACAAAGGAAAAGCTAATATCCTGCTCGAAAACCATGTGAAAATTACTCATAAAGAAGTGGATGCATGGGGCAATGACTTTGAAAAAACAACATCCGGTTCGTTAGATTTTTTGTTGGTAGATAGCAACAATAAACCGGTATGTGTTCTGGAGGCTAAAAAGGAAAGCCTTCATCCGCTTGTAGCCAAAGAGCAGGCACGAAAATATGCCAATACAGTTGGTGCTCAATATATCATACTCTCCAATGGACTTGTTCATTACCTGTGGGATTTGGCAAAGGGAAATCCCAAACCTATCTATAAATTTCCGTCAGCTTTTGAAATTGGAGCCATTAAGGCATGGAATCCTGACCGTAAAGCATTGGCCAATGAGCCGGTTGCCAGAGATTATATCGTTGCAGTTCAAATGCCCGATTATGCGGTACGTCCCGGATGGAATGGGAATATAGAAAACAGTAACGATTTTATCTGGGAAAATGGGTTGCGGTTTCTAAGACCTTATCAATTAAAAGCTGTACTACATTTACAGGATGCAGTTAGTAAAAGCAAAGATCGTTTTTTGTTTGAAATGGCAACAGGAACGGGAAAAACACTCGTTGCAGCTGCCGTAATTCGTTTATTTCTTCGTACTGAAAATGCAAAGCGGGTTTTGTTTCTGGTTGACAGACTAGAACTGGAAGATCAAGCATATACGGCCTTCATAGACTATCTGAAACCTGATTACAGCACATTAATTTATAAAGAAAATAAAAGCGACTGGCAAAAAGCGGACGTAGTGGTTACTACCATTCAGTCGCTTATGTATAACGATAAGTACCGCTATGATTTTTCACCGACTGATTTCGATTTAATTATATCCGACGAGTCGCACCGTTCTATTTCCGGCAATGCCCGTGCTGTTTTTGAATACTTTCATGGTTATAAACTCGGCTTAACTGCCACCCCGAAAGATTACCTGAAAGGAGTTAATCTGGATAAAGTAAAAGAGAATGACCCCCGCGAAGTGGAACGGCGTATGTTGCGCGATACCTATATAACTTTTGGGTGCGAAAACGGTGATCCAACTTATCGCTATTCGTTATTGGATGGAGCCAGAGAAGGTTATCTCGTTAATCCGTGGGTATTGGATGCACGTACTGAAATAACAACCCAGTTGCTTTCGAACAAAGGTTACTCGGTAATGACCTCAACAGAAGAAGGAGAAGAAACCGAGACTTTTATTTCAACTGATTTTGAAAAGAAGCTTTTCTCTGAAAGTACCAATCAGATTTTTTGCCATACCTTTTTAAAGAATGCCTTACGTGATCCGATTACACAGGAAATAGGCAAAACACTGGTATTTGCTGTCAGTCAAAACCATGCACGTAAGTTGGCAGAAATTCTGAACGATATGGCTGAACAACTTTTCCCCGGAAAATACAATTCCGATTTTGCTCTTCAGGTTACTTCGCAGGTAGCAGATGCGCAACAAATGACGAAAAATTTCAGCAACAATAATCTGAACGGAAAAACGAGTTGGCTCGAAGGTTATAAATCGAGTAAGACAAGAGTATGCATTACTGTGGGTATGATGACCACCGGTTATGATTGTACCGACTTGCTTAATTTGTGTATGATGCGCCCTATCTTTAGTCCGGCCGATTTTGTACAGATTAAAGGACGTGGTACGCGCAAAAATACTTTTGAGTATAAAAGTAAAAACGAACTGGGCGAAGAAGTAAAAGAACAACACGAAAAAGAGTTTTTTAAACTCTTCGACTTTTTTGCCAACTGCGAGTATTTTGAAGAAGATTTTGACTACGACGAGAAATTAAAACTGCCAAAACCCAAGGCAGGCGGTGGATTTGAAGGTCCTCCACCTCCTCCAGGAAAGAAGTATACAAGTTTGCTCCCCGATCCGTTGATGATACTCAACGAACAATTGATTGGCCTCGACGGAATGAAGATTGATAGGATGTTATACCAGAAGTTCGAAGACCGGATTAAGATGGATGATATTATTAAGAAGAATGTAGAACTTGGTAATTGGGATGAAGTGATATCGCATATTCAAAGTGAGATATTTGATAAACCCGAGGAATACTTCAACATAGAAAAACTGCGGGTTGCTGCTAAAATAGACCGTAAAGTTTCGATCCGTGAAGTGGTTGAGAAGATTTTCGGTATTATTCCTAAATTCAAATCGAAAGATGAATTACTGGATGAGGAGTTCGATAAATTCATTTCCATTTATCCTCCCGAAGAAGATGTGAATATCCGTGCGTTGAAATACTTCTTTAAAGCGTATATTGTAGATAAAGATATACGAAGTATTATAGAAGCAAAAGACTTTCAGGCATTGAATACCAATTCTACTTTGCCTATTTCTCAATTCAAAGAAGTAACACCCAAATACAGGGATGTTATACCCGTATATGTGAAAAGTTATGTGAAGTTAGAGAAATTTGCAGCGTAAAACACCGGAGGTGTTGCCGGTGCAAAACCCTGATAAAATTGGGAGAATATAAATGAAATATGATATAACACCGAAGGTGTTACCGGTGCATAACCCCCGGTGCAA